>NZ_JBBORT010000001.1:85000-87500 GCF_038004785.1 Bacillus sp. FSL R5-0709 | reverse complement strand
GTCATACTGAAAATTGGAGCGGAAGACGGGATTCGAACCCGCGACCCCAACCTTGGCAAGGTTGTATTCTACCACTGAACTACTTCCGCAAGACATGTTTGAGTTATTTTATTAAAAGTGCGGGTGAAGGGAGTCGAACCCCCACGCCAAAGGCGCTAGATCCTAAGTCTAGTGCGTCTGCCAATTCCGCCACACCCGCATATTTCATTAAAATGGTGAGCCATGAAGGATTCGAACCTTCGACCCTCTGATTAAAAGTCAGATGCTCTACCAACTGAGCTAATGGCTCGTACAATTAAAAACTGGTGCCGACTAGAGGACTTGAACCCCCAACCTACTGATTACAAGTCAGTTGCTCTACCAATTGAGCTAAGTCGGCTAAATGGTGGAGGATGACGGGATCGAACCGCCGACCCCCTGCTTGTAAGGCAGGTGCTCTCCCAGCTGAGCTAATCCTCCGAATTGCCTGGCAACGTCCTACTCTCACAGGGACAAGGTCCCAACTACCATCGGCGCTAGAGAGCTTAACTTCCGTGTTCGGTATGGGAACGGGTGTGGCCTCTCTGCCATCATTACCAGACTATATTCATTTAAGACAAGAATTATTATAACTCATTAACTTTTGAAAGTCAACAAGTTTTTTATATTCTTTCAAAACTAGATAACATTGCTTCATATTATATGGTTAAGTCCTCGATCTATTAGTATTCGTCAGCTCCACATGTCACCATGCTTCCACCTCGAACCTATCAACCTGATCATCTTTCAGGGATCTTACTAGCTTACGCTATGGGAAATCTCATCTTGAGGGGGGCTTCATGCTTAGATGCTTTCAGCACTTATCCCTTCCGCACATAGCTACCCAGCTATGCCCTTGGCAGAACAACTGGTACACCAGCGGTGCGTCCATCCCGGTCCTCTCGTACTAAGGACAGCTCCTCTCAAATTTCCTGCGCCCACGACGGATAGGGACCGAACTGTCTCACGACGTTCTGAACCCAGCTCGCGTACCGCTTTAATGGGCGAACAGCCCAACCCTTGGGACCGACTACAGCCCCAGGATGCGATGAGCCGACATCGAGGTGCCAAACCTCCCCGTCGATGTGGACTCTTGGGGGAGATAAGCCTGTTATCCCCGGGGTAGCTTTTATCCGTTGAGCGATGGCCCTTCCATGCGGAACCACCGGATCACTAAGCCCGACTTTCGTCCCTGCTCGACTTGTAGGTCTCGCAGTCAAGCTCCCTTATGCCTTTGCACTCTACGAATGATTTCCAACCATTCTGAGGGAACCTTTGGGCGCCTCCGTTACACTTTAGGAGGCGACCGCCCCAGTCAAACTGCCCACCTGACACTGTCTCCCGGGTCGATAAGACCCGTAGGTTAGAATTTCAATACAGTCAGGGCGGTATCCCACCAGCGCCTCCACCGAAGCTAGCGCTCCGGTTTCAATGGCTCCCGCCTATCCTGTACAAACTGTACCAAAATTCAATATCAGGCTACAGTAAAGCTCCACGGGGTCTTTCCGTCCTGTCGCGGGTAACCTGCATCTTCACAGGTACTATAATTTCACCGAGTCTCTGGTTGAGACAGTGCCCAAATCGTTACACCTTTCGTGCGGGTCGGAACTTACCCGACAAGGAATTTCGCTACCTTAGGACCGTTATAGTTACGGCCGCCGTTTACTGGGGCTTCAGTTCAGAGCTTCGCTTACGCTAACCCCTCTCCTTAACCTTCCAGCACCGGGCAGGTGTCAGCCCCTATACTTCGCCTTACGGCTTCGCAGAGACCTGTGTTTTTGCTAAACAGTCGCTTGGGCCTATTCACTGCGGCTTTCCGTTAAGAAAGCACCCCTTCTCCCGAAGTTACGGGGTCATTTTGCCGAGTTCCTTAACCAGAGTTCTCTCGCACACCTTAGGATTCTCTCCTCGCCTACCTGTGTCGGTTTGCGGTACAGGCACCTTTTATCTCGCTAGAAGCTTTTCTTGGCAGCGGGGAATCAAAGACTTCGCTCCATAAGGAGCTTCCCCATCACAGCTCAGCCTTCACGATAAGCGGATTTGCCTACTTATCAGCCTAACTGCTTGGACGTGCACAACCAATCGCACGCTTCTTCTATCCTTCTGCGTCCCTCCATTGCTCAAACGATAAAGAGGTGGTACAGGAATATCAACCTGTTGTCCATCGCCTACGCCTGTCGGCCTCGGCTTAGGTCCTGACTAACCCTGAGCGGACGAGCCTTCCTCAGGAAACCTTAGGCATTCGGTGGACGGGATTCTCACCCGTCTTTCGCTACTCATACCGGCATTCTCACTTCTAAGCGCTCCACCAGTCCTTCCGGTCTGACTTCACTGCACTTAGAACGCTCCCCTACCACTGATACCATTGGTATCAATTCGCAGCTTCGGTGGTGTATTTAGCCCCGGTACATTTTCGGCGCAGAGTCACTCGACTAGTGAGCTATTACGCACTCTTTAAATGGTGGCTGCTTCTGAGCCAACA
>NZ_JBBORT010000001.1:32500-80000 GCF_038004785.1 Bacillus sp. FSL R5-0709 | reverse complement strand
CAAGCTGCATGCTTTCTCATCTCTCTTACGGCAACATTTTCGTTCTTTAAATCGATAAGACGATCTAGATGCAACATACATACATCAATTTTCTCACGCACTGTTGGTTCCGGCATTAACTCACCTGTCTCTAAATACTTTACCGTACGATAAATCATCCACGGATCTCCAAGAGCAGCGCGACCAATCATAACACCATCTACACCAATTTCATCAAGCATACGCTTTGCATCTTGTGGTGTTTCGACATCACCATTTCCGATAACCGGAATATTTACAGCCTGCTTTACTTGTTTAATAATATTCCAATCCGCTTTACCTTCATACATTTGCACTCGTGTACGCCCATGAACCGCTATCGCTTGTCCACCAGCACGCTCAACAGCTCTAGCATTTTCTATTGCGAAAATATGTTCTTCATCCCAACCAATACGCATTTTAACTGTAACTGGCTTTTCAACAGCATCTACAACCGCCGCTACCATCTCATATATTTTATTTGGGTCTAAAAGCCACTTTGCTCCTGCATCACACTTAGTGATTTTCGGTACTGGGCACCCCATATTAATATCAATAATGTCTGCTGTCGTATATTTATCTACGTATTTCGCAGCATCTACAAGAGTTTCTTTCTCTCCACCAAAAATTTGTAAACTTAATGGCTTTTCTCTCTCATCGATATATAACATATCTAATGTTCTTTTGTTATTAAGTAATATTGCCTTATCACTTACCATTTCAGCACAAACTAAACCTGCACCAAATTCTTTTACCGTCAAACGGAATGCAGAGTTACACACTCCCGCCATCGGTGCTAGTACAACTGGATTTTTCATCTCAATATTTGCAATCTTTAACACCCGACTTACTCCTTCCTTTACGGTCACTTTGGCATCAATTCGTCTATTGAAACGTTTAATGTTTTAGCGACTTCTACTACAAAATCTTGGGAAGGTGATCTATTGCCCCTCTCAACTTCACCTAAAACCGATACAGATACCCCTAATTCTTTCGCAAAACCTTCTTGCGTATAGCCTTTTAGCTTTCGAAAAGCACGAATGCGTCTTCCCCATTTTTCTGCTTCCATACCGTTACTCCCTCTCGCCTTTTCATTTCTTCTACTTGTGAACGTGAAATATTTTGTTTTATATCTTGATTAATCTCTAACAACGGAACGATAACAAAAGCTCTTTCGAACATCCGCGGATGCGGAACAATCAGATTCTCTGCTTCAATATTTTCTTGATTATATAGTAAAATGTCAAGGTCGATGGTCCTCGGGCCCCATCTAATTTCCCTTTTTCTTCCTAGGTCATTCTCTACCTTTTGTGTTACTTTCAATAATTCTTGCGGTGATAAATTGGTAGAAATTTTTATAACTAAATTTAAAAAGCAATTTTGGTCAGTATAGCCAACCGGATCAGTTTCATATACAGACGAAACATCATCAACTTGGATATGCTGGTTTTTATTTAAAAACTGAATTGCTTCAGTTAAATAAGTATAACGCTCCCCAATATTGGAACCTAATGCAATGTACGCTATATTATTCATGGACGTTCTCTCGTAATTTCTACCGCTACAGCACGATAATGTCCCGGTATCGGCGGATCCGGTTTAATTACCTTAATTGTACACTGTGAAATACTCTCATATTGTTTCAATATATCTGTAGCGATATTTTCAGCAATACTCTCTACAAGCTTATACGTTCTATCTTCAACCACTTTTCTACATAGTTCGAAAAGCTCCCCGTAATTGACAGAATACTCTAAGTCGTCGCTTTCTCCTGCACGTTTTAAATCCAACTCCACCGTTAAATCCACTTTAAATCTCTGACCCAATTTATTTTCTTCTGGGAATACACCATGATAACCGTAAAACTCCATATCATGGATATAAATTTTATCCAATTACTTTGCCCCCTTACCAATCATCGCGTCCATCATCTTAGCCATACGCGCCATTTCTTTCACATCATGAACACGGATAAACTCACAGCCCTTTTCAATACCAAGACAAACGGTAGCTCCCGTTCCTTCAAGACGTTCCTCCACTGGCAAATCTAACACATGGCCAATAAAGGACTTTCTTGAAGTACCTAAGAGAACTGGGTAACCCAGTACATTTAACTGTTCTAAATTGCGCATCGCTTCTAAATTTTGCTCAGGTGTTTTCGCAAAACCGATACCTGGGTCTAAAATAATATTCTCATCTCGCACACCAGCATCTTTAGCAATTTTAATACTTTCATACAAATCAGCAATCATATCGGCCATTAAATTGCGGTAATTCATATTATCTCGGTTATGCATTAAGATAATGGGCACATCATAATAGGCTGCAACTTCAGCAATCCTCGGTTCCGCCTTCGCTCCCCAAATATCATTAATAATATGGGCACCAGCTTCAATCGCTTGTTTCGCAACCTCAGCTTTATACGTATCAATAGAAATAGGTAGCTTTACTTCTTTTGACACTGCCTGAATCATTGGAACAACTCGCTTTATTTCCTCTTCTACTGAAACTTTAGCGAAACCCGGGCGGGTAGATTCGCCGCCAATATCAATAATATGGGCACCTTCACTTTTCATTTCTTTCGCATGTCGCACCGCAGCATCTACTTCGTTGTAACTCCCACCATCAGAAAATGAATCTGGCGTTACATTTAAAATCCCCATAATTAATGTCTTTTCATTTAAGTTCAATGTATATTCGCCGCAGCGCAAATCATAATCCCACTTCAAACTACACATCTCCTCTTCGCAATTCATTTCTGCTCCACAATTTCTCTCTCTGCACTCCATAAAGATCCATAAGTCTTTTTGTAACCACTCCCACTTTACCCGGGAAATCTTTCTCCTCTATACGATAAAGAGGGACAATCTCTTGAATAGAGTTCGTTACGAACACTTCATCCGCTGAAAGCAATTCATCTTTTGTAAAGAAACCTTCCTTTACTTCTATATCTAGCTCTTCAGCAGCCTTTATAATAAACGCACGAGTGATTCCGTTTAAAATCCCTGTTTCTAATGAAGGAGTATATAAAATATCTCCTTTAACAAAAAAGAGATTCGAAACAATACCCTCTGCAACATAACCTGTTTCGGTAAGAAAAATACCTTCCTTATTCACAACATTTCCAATTTCGCGTTTCCCTAAAATATTATTTAAATAATGATGGGACTTCAAGCGAAATGCACCCTCTGGTGTATTTCTCACTTGCTTTAAAATAACTCCTTCTTTTTCCACTACATTCCCTGGAGATGCTAAAGGTTTTATAAAAACAATAACAGACGGTTCTTCATATACTTCCGTTTGTAATCCTATTTCATCTATACCCGCCGATACATTTAAGCGCACATATGCATGCTTTAACCCATTCTTAACAAGTAGATTCTTTAAAATAAGCATCACTTCATCTTTTGTCATTGTCCATTTGATTTGCAATATATCTAGCGCATCCATTAAGCGTTCATAATGATCATCCAATAAAAAAGGATGACCATTATAAATACGAAATGTCTCAAAAACCCCAAGTCCATATAGGTAACCGTGGTCATAAGGAGAAATTTTCGCTTCACTCGTTTCTACATACGCGCCATTTACGTAAATTAACACGATGTCACACTTGGGCTATATTTGCGAATGAAATTCTGTAGCAACTCTTTCCCATGAGAAGTCATAATAGATTCCGGATGGAATTGTACCCCTTCAATCGGCAACGTTTTATGACGAAGCGCCATAATTTCACCTTCTTCAGTCCAAGATGTTATCTCTAAACAATTCGGTAACGTCTCTTTTTTAACGATAAGAGAGTGATAACGTGTCGCGGTAAATGGATTTGGGATATCAGAAAAAATCGTCTGCCCATCATGATGCATTAAAGATGTTTTTCCATGCATCAAACGCTCTGCCCTGACAACATCCCCTCCAAATACTTGCGCAATTGATTGATGTCCAAGACAGACCCCAAAAATCGGAAGCTTACCTGCAAAATATTTAATAACCTCCATACTGATTCCCGCCTCATTAGGACTACATGGACCTGGCGAAATCATTAAAAAATCTGGTTTCATATTCTCAATATCCGAAATAGTCACTTCATCATTACGCTTAACAACAAGCTCTTGTCCAAGTTCTCCAAGAAATTGCACTAAATTAAATGTAAAAGAATCATAATTATCAATCATTAATATCATTTCTCTCACCTAACCGTTTCTTCGCTACTTTCTTTTGCACGCCATAAAGCGATTGCTTTTTTTAACGACTCTTTATATTCATCTTTTGGATTTGAATCAATTACAATACCCGCTCCAGCTTGCACATGCGCTTGTCCATCTTTAGCAAGTAGTGTTCGGATTACAATATTCAATTCCGTATCTCCAGAATAACCAATCCAACCAATTGAACCCGTATAAATTCCTCGGCGAACAGGTTCTAATTCTTCAATGATTTCCATCGTACGTATTTTCGGGGCACCGGTAATTGTCCCACCAGGAAATACAGCCTTCACCAAATCGAAAGCATCTTTATCTGCTTCCACCTCACCACGCACATTAGAAACAATATGCATAACGTGTGAGTATTTTTCAATTACCATAAATTCATCTACTTCAACAGTGCCATATTTACAAACCCGGCCCAAGTCATTTCGTTCTAAATCCACAAGCATTACATGCTCTGCTCTTTCCTTTTCATTTTCAATTAATTCTTTCGCTAATTCTTCATCCTCTTGCTCACTTGCTCCTCGAGAGCGCGTACCAGCAATCGGTCTTGTACTCACTTCTTTTCCTTGCTTTTTAATTAGCAATTCAGGCGAAGCACTAACAATTTGAAAATCTCCAAACTCCAAGTAACCCATATATGGAGATGGATTAATTTCACGAAGACTTGTATATATTTCTAGTGGATGTGTTTGTAATGTTCTTTCTTGTCTTGTCGACAAGTTTACTTGAAACACATCACCCGCTCCAATATATTCTTGAATACGTTCAACGGCCTTCATAAAGCCCTCTTCCGTAAAAGCGACTGCTTCATTTTTCTTTTCAGGAGATTCAAACGGCATAGTCACTTCGGGGGCTTCTTTCATCCAAAGACCCTTCCATTCATTTAATCGTTCTTCTGCCTCTTCACACTCATCTACATAATGCGTAATAATCCATAATACTCTCTCCTGTTGATCATACACAAACACGTCATCAAATAACAAAAAGAATATGTCAGGTATATTAATATCATCCTTCGCAAGAGAAGAAAGTTTTTCAATATAACGGATACAATCATAACTAAAGTATCCAATTGCCCCACCCTGAAAAGGTGGATACTCCGGATTATAATTCGTTTTCCATTTCTCCATATACGCTTGCATTAAATCTAACGGATTCCCTCGCTTTATTGTTTCCTTGCCACTTTCACTTATATGTAACGTCTCATTCTTACCCTGAATTACCGCTACTGGATCCAGCCCAACAATATTATAACGACCACCACGTCCACTTTCTAACAAAATATGTTGCGGCTTATCCTGAGAAAGAAATTTATATTGCTTAAAGAAATCTAACTGATATGGAATAGAAAGCGCTAAAGATTTTCTTCGTTGCATATCAACACCCCGTCTTCTGTTATCCCACCCTCTTAAGCCAATCAAATCAAACTACATAAAATTATTTATATAGAGAATGATTATACTTGAGGGCTAGTGAAAATAAATTAGTTATACTACTTCTTATTTTACATGAAGTTTTCTAGTCATTCACTCTTTTCCTTTTTCCAATCAAAAAAGAAAAAGCATCCTTTTTTAAGGATGCTTTTCAAATCACATTCACTTATGACTCAAATTGATAAAGTGGTGTACTTAAATAACGTTCACCGTTACTTGGGATAATAACAAGTACCTTTTTCCCTTTACCTAATTTCTTCGCAACTTCTGTCGCTGCATAAACGACTGCTCCCGAAGAGATACCAACTAAAATACCTTCTTCTTTAGCCACTCTTCTCGCATATTCGAACGCTTGCTCCGTTTTCACTTGAATAATTTCATCATATACCTCTACATCCAATGTCTCCGGAACAAACCCCGCTCCAATTCCTTGGATCTTATGTGGTCCTGGCTTTCCACCAGATAATACTGGTGAATCCGCAGGTTCTACCGCGTAAATTTTGATATCTTTATAAGCCTCTTTCAGCACTTCACCGGCACCTGTAATTGTTCCACCTGTACCAATACCTGCGATAAAAGCATCTAATTGATCCCCCATCTGTTCAACAATTTCTGGACCTGTTGTTATACGATGGATTTCTGGATTCGCTTGATTTTGGAACTGTTGTGGTATAAAGTACCCATGTTCTTCTGCTAATTCAGTTGCCTTTCGAATTGCTCCGCCCATTCCTTCAGGTCCTGGAGTCAATACTAATTCAGCACCGTAAGCGCGTAATAAATTACGACGCTCAATACTCATTGTTTCTGGCATTACTAAAATTGCCTTATATCCTTTAGCAGCTGCTACCATCGCTAAGCCAATACCTGTGTTACCACTTGTCGGCTCAATGATTGTATCGCCCTCTTTTAATAATCCTTTATTTTCAGCATCTTCAATCATAGCTAACGCGATACGATCTTTAACACTGCTCCCCGGATTCATAAATTCTAATTTTAAATATACATCTGCGCTGTCTGATTCTACGATGCGGTTCAACTTAACGATCGGCGTTTTCCCGATTAATTCTGAAACTGATTGTGCCACTCGCATTCCTGTCACTCCTAACACCGAGTATTTTTATTGGTTTTATCTATATTTAGATTTTGTCAGAAAATTCCCTGTTTGTCAATCTATTCGGGCGGCTGATTCTCCACCTAAACTTCTTTATTACAGCTTCTCAATTAGACTTGTAATATCCTCTTTAGCGAATTTATGTCGTTCATTACAGAAGTGACAGTGAACTTCCGTCTCTTCTTCTTCTGCACGAATTTGTTCTAACTCCGCTTTACCTAAACTAATTAGCACACTTTCAATACGCTCACGTGAACATGTACAATTAAATTGAACATCCATTGTTTCTAGCACTTTCACTTTATCTTCTCCAAGCACTTCATACAGTAATTCTTCTGGAGAAAGACCTTGTTCGATTAATTGTGATACTGGCGGGATTTGTTGAAGACGCTCTTCAATAAATGAAATTGTTTCTTCCTGCGCACCTGGCATAATTTGAAGAATGAATCCACCCGCCGCTAATACGCTATCATCTCCATTTACAAGAACACCAACACCTACAGAAGAAGGCGTCTGCTCAGAAACCGCGAAATAATATGTGAAATCTTCCCCTAGTTCTCCTGAAACAATGGGAGATTGACCAATAAACGGTTCACGCATACCGATATCTTTAATTACCGTTACAAATCCTTCTGTACCTACCGCTTGATATACACGTAATTTCCCTTGTTCCGTTCCTTCAAAATCAACATGCGGATTCGTTACATAACCACGTACATCCCCATTTGCATGAGCATCGACTAAGATAGGACCAATCGGGCCGTTACCCTCTACTTTAATCGTTAACTTCTGCTCGCCTTTTAACATAGCACCCATCATTGTACCCGCAGTTAAAGAACGACCAAGTGCCGCTGAAGCTGTTCTCCATGTATCATGACGCTTTTGCGCCTCACTTACTGTATTTGTTGTACGTACACTATAAGCACGAACCTCTCCATTAAACGCTAACGCTTTTACTAAATAATCTTTCATACTTATTTATTCACCCTTCTCATGTTGTAAATTTGCATTACGCTCATATAACATATACAAACCTTTTAACGTTAAAAACGGATCTACAATATCAATTACATTTGATTCTTCTGAAATTAATTTTGCTAATCCACCTGTTGCAATAACTTTCGGTTCTTGCTTAGCTTCTTCCTTCATACGCTTAACAATACCTTCCACTTGTCCAACGTATCCATAAAGAATACCTGATTGCATTGCACTTACTGTATTCTTCCCGATAACACTACCCGGTTTTGTAATTTCAATACGAGGAAGCTTTGCTGCCCTGCTATATAAAGCCTCTGCCGAAATCATAATTCCCGGCGTAATGACGCCACCCATATAATGCTTCTCTTCGTTAATATAACAATATGTAGTAGCCGTACCAAAATCAACAATAATAAGCGGACTTCCATATAAGTGGATTCCTGCTACTGCATTTACAATTCGGTCCGCGCCTACTTCACGTGGATTTTCATATTTAATATTCAAGCCAGTTTTTATCCCAGGCCCCACTACAAGCGGTTTAATTTTAAAATACTTTTCACACATACGCTCTAAAGCGAACATAATTGGCGGTACAACTGAAGACACAATAATACCTTTCACATCTTCAAAAGAAAGACCTTCATGCTCAAGTAACTGCTTTACAAGCATCCCATACTCATCTTCTGTTTTATGACGATCTGTTTCCATGCGCCAATGCTGACGAAGTTCCCCCTCTTCAAACACACCTAGTACCGCATTTGTGTTCCCTACATCCAATACAAAAATCATATTCTCACCACTTATCTTATTTAATCTATATTTGCGCAGTATGTATAAAACTTATAAAAACATCATATCACACATACTTATATAATCAGTTTTTCTATACTCATCATTGTACAAAAAGATTACTCTCTATTTCAATTTTTAATAATAGTTTCATTCAATTTTTTTTGCCACTTAAATTCATTCCACAAAAAAAAGGAGTGACTATTGTCACTCCTTTTTTTCTTACTTATCTTCTGTATCTTCATCGTCTTTCTTCATATTGATGTTTACTTTCACATCATCTGAAGATGTTGGACGCTCAGGTAATCTGCCATAATCATATAAATGATTAATTTGCTCTGCATCTAATGTTTCTACTTCAAGTAACGTTTTTGCGATAATATCAAGCTTATCTCGTTTTTCAGTAAGAATTTGTTTCGCGCGAGCATAACAGTCTTTAATAATTATTTGCATTTCCACATCAATTTCATGCGCGATTGCATCACTGTAGTTTTGTTCTGAATGGAAGTCTCTTCCTAAGAATACCTGACCACCTTGTGAGCTACCAAATTGCATCGGTCCAAGCTTATCACTCATCCCGAATTCTGTAACCATACGTCTTGCAATACCAGTCGCACGTTGGAAGTCGTTGTGAGCACCTGTACTTGCTTCACCAAATACAATCTCCTCAGCTACTCGACCACCAAGTAAACCAGTGATTTTATCAAGTAACTCTGGTTTTGTCATGAAGTAACGATCTTCCTTCGGAAGCATTACCGCATATCCACCAGCTTGACCACGAGGGACAATTGTTACTTTATGAACGATATCTGCTTCATCAAGAACAACACCAATTACAGTATGGCCAGCCTCATGGAATGCAACGATATTACGTTCTTTTTCAGAGATAACGCGACTTTTCTTAGCTGGACCTGCAATAACACGATCCGTCGCTTCATCGATGTCACTCATATCAATTTTCTTCTTATCTTGACGCGCAGCTACTAAAGCAGCTTCGTTTAATAAGTTTTCAAGATCGGCACCAGAGAATCCTGGTGTACGAGTTGCAATTGCTCTTAAGTTGACATTCTCATCAAGCGGTTTATTACGAGCGTGTACCTTAAGTACAGCTTCACGACCATTTACATCTGGACGATCTACTGTAATTTGACGGTCAAAACGACCTGGACGTAATAACGCTGGATCAAGAATATCAGGACGGTTTGTCGCAGCGATGATAATAATACCTTCGTTTGCACCGAATCCATCCATTTCAACAAGCAATTGGTTCAACGTTTGTTCACGCTCATCATGACCACCGCCAAGACCCGCGCCACGTTGACGTCCTACTGCATCAATTTCATCAATGAAAATGATACAAGGAGCATTTTTCTTTGCATTTTCAAATAAATCACGTACACGGGATGCACCGACACCGACGAACATCTCTACGAAGTCAGAACCACTAATAGAGAAGAACGGAACGCCTGCTTCACCTGCAACAGCACGTGCTAGTAAAGTTTTACCTGTACCTGGAGGTCCCACTAATAGAACACCCTTCGGAATACGGGCACCAACTTCAGCGAACTTACGAGGGTCTTTCAAGAATTCAACTACCTCAACAAGTTCTTGTTTCTCTTCATCCGCTCCAGCAACATCTCTGAAACGAATTTTTTTCTTTTCATCATTGTATAGCTTCGCCTTACTTTTCCCGAAGTTCATAACACGGCTACCGCCGCCCTGAGCTTGGTTTAATAAGAAGAAGAATAAAATGAAGATAATGACAAACGGAATGATAGAAGTAAAGAACGTTACCCAAGCACTTGTTTCTTCTGCTGGTTGATACTTAACTTCAGCCCCTTGCGCTTTATCATTAATTTTCTTTTGTAATTCCTCAGTATTTGGTGCATAAGTAACAAATTGTTCTCCTTGGCTAGAAGTCTTGAATTGTCCCTTTACCTCAAACACACCATTTTTCGGTTGAAGCTGCACATTACGCACTTCACCTTTTTCAAGTTGAGTAATGAATTTATCGTAGCTAACTGATGTCGTTTTTTGCGTCGAACCATTAAAATAGCTCACGATTCCAATTACTACTAAGAATATCAGTAAATAAAAGATGGTATTACGGAAGATACGATTCATTCCTAACCTCCTCTCACGGCATAAACACTATAGTAAATCGTAACATAAAAAAAATTTCCTATACAATTGTAACGCCTATATTTAATTAATTTGAGTAAACACTTGGTTTTAATACTCCTACATAAGGAAGATTACGGTACTGCTCTTTATAATCTAATCCATATCCTACAACAAATTCATGAGGAACAGTAAATCCAACATAATCTGCTTTCAGATCAACCTTACGGCCTGTTGGCTTATCTAATAAAGTAACAATTTTTACAGATTTCGCTTTACGATATTTAAACAGATCCACTAAATAGCTTAGTGTAAGACCGCTATCAATAATATCTTCAACGATTAAAATATCGCGACCTTCTACCGAAGTATCAAGATCTTTTAAGATTTTTACTTCGCCTGTCGAAACTGTAGAGTGACCGTAGCTAGATACAGCCATAAAATCCATTTCAAGATATGTATCTGTTCTCTTTAATAAATCTGCCATAAATGGCATTGCACCCTTTAGTACACCAATCGCAAGAGGTACTGTATTTTTGTAATCCTCTGCAATAACTGCACCTAGTTCGTGCACCTTTTCTTGTATTTGTTCTTCAGAAATTAATACTTTTTCGATATCTTGATTCATCATTTCATTATCCTCCCGGAAGACTCCTTGCTTTTGTAGTGAATAATCATGTATTTACCCTTCTTTGCTAGCTCTTTCGAAGTAGCAAACGCAGATCGTTTCAACAAGGGTACCCAAATAATATTTCCACTTGCGTCACAAACGATCGGCCATTCTTCTCTTTTTTCTTTTGGTACTTTCGCTTCGATAAAAACAGCTTTTATCTTTTTTGTACCATCCATACCTTGCATTGACATGCGATCTCCATTTTCCCTAGACCGAATACGAAGTGGATACGATATATCATTATACTTAGCAACAAATACTGTTTCATTCATGTTACTCGGTATATCTTCGCTCACCTCTGTTACAAGTTTATCCCCATTCGGCAATATAATTGTCCCAGGTACTGATAAATCTTGCGAAAAAGGAGAAACAATTTCTTGTTTAAATCCAAAACCACATTCTTCGTATGTGCGAACAATTTTCAAACCACCTGGAAAATCTAGTGAACCTGAAGGTTGTGCCCGCTTAAAAAATTCAATCACCTTGTCAATATGTATAGAAGAAAGCGAAGATGGAATCTTATATTCATAAAGATAGTTTAATATTAGTTGAATCCCTCTTCTTTGTAAAGGCATAGACATGGATTCAAAGGCAGGAATTGATAAGCTAATTTGTTTATCGCTTTTTTTTGTAATTACTTTATTCATTTTCTCAAAAGCTAATTCCTGCAAATAAGCCTCATCCTCTTGCATCTGCACGCTAAATTTTTGAAATTTCTCATGCATTTGTGGATTTTCTTCTTTCAAATAAGGAAGGACATATTTACGTAATCGATTCCTTGTATATACTTCTTTTTTATTACTCGGATCTATACGCGGAATAACTTTTAATTTATTACAGTAATCAACAATTTCTTCCTTAGTTACCCCAAGTAACGGCCTAATTAAATATCCATTATGAAAAGATCGCTTCACTGCAATTCCTGCGTATCCTTTCGGAGTACTCCCTCGTACAAGGCGCATTAAAATCGTCTCTACTTGATCATCTCCATGGTGACCAAGAGCTACATATCTCGCATCATATTTCTTCATTATTCTTTCCAAAAATGCATATCTGCATTCTCTAGCTGCAACTTGTGCATTCATTCCATATTGCTGTTGATATTGCGACACATTAATCCTTAGCGTTTCACAAATAACTCCTAGCTCTTTGCAAAGACCCTGCACAAACTGTAAATCCTCATAAGATTCATTACCTCTAAACATATGGTCCACATGTGCTACTACAATTTCTAGCTGTTTTTCTGCCCTTTTTTCTAACAAATAATATAAAAGAGCCAAAGAGTCAGGACCACCAGAAACCCCTACAACAATTGTTGAATGTTTCTTTAATACATCATGCTGCTTTACAAAGTCATCTACTTTTTCAACAAATGCATCTTTCAACTTCGCAATCACCTTTCATTAAACAAGAACAACAACATTAGTTACCTTGTATATAATGGTACAACTTTTACAAACATTGTGCAAAAAAAAGATGTACAAAATCCATATTTTTATCTTACATCCCTCCTGTATATTTAACAAAGTAATAACATTACCTTTTTAATCAAAAAAACCTAGGCATCTACCTAGGTTTTTTGATTATTTTATTGCGCCTGCATTCCTACTATTGGAATCGTAGCCCACTTCGGCATATTTTTCTTTACTTTCGCCACCACAATAGTCATATCATCATTTATATAACCATCACCAGAGCGAATTACTTCTTCCATAATAATATCAGCGATTTCCTGTGGGTCCTCTGTTTGTAGTTCTTTAATTTTACGTTTTATCCATAATTCGTGATTCTCCACATGTTGCGCTCCCTCAAAGATGCCGTCACTCATCATGATAAGAAGATCACCCGTTTTTAATTGCTCACCAACCACATCAACTTCAACATCTTCAATGATTCCCATCGGCAAATTACTTGCCTCAATTTTCAAAATATTATTTCCGCGTTTAACAAAACTCGGCGTCGATCCAATCTTTAAAAACTTCGCACTCGCATCCCGCAAATCTACCATAGCCAAGTCAAGCGTTGTATACATCTCCTCTGTCGTCCTTAAAGAAAGAATCGAATTGATGGACTTAATCGCTATTTCTTCATCAATACCTGATTGAAGTATCTTTTGTAATAATTTTACCGTTTCCCTACTCTCCATATGAGCCCTTTGTCCATTTCCCATACCATCACTAATCGCAAGTGCATATTTACCAACGCTCAAATCCATCATCGCGTAGGAATCACCTGAAATAAACCCACCACCTTTTGCAGCTGTGGCCAATCCTGTATCAAGAGAATATGTCTTCGCTGAACCAAATGATATTAAACTGTGCCCATTTGGATATGAGGATTTCTCTTCATGCTTAACGACGATATTCTCTTTTAAAATATCTGAAAGCATTGGAGCAACCAACTTCTCACATTCCCCATGTTCATTAGATGCAGCCGGAATCAACATTTCAATATCAATACTTCCTCTATCTAAACAATAAATATCAACATGCTCCACTTCGACACCAAAATCACGAAACGCTTGTAAAATTTGCTCCTCCTGCGCTTGATGGTTCTCTCTTTCTCGTTGTATCTCCTTAGCGAAATCCTCCATCACTTTTGATACACCTAGTAATTGCTCCGCTACAATTCTACGATTTTCCTTCATTTGTTTTCTTAATTTCTGCCCCTCATAGAAGTGATCTAATTCACCCGCTACTAAATCCGTTACTTTCTTCCCTCTCACACAATGCTTGTCCCATTCACGAACTAACTTCCGATTATGCTGCAGCGTTCCTTCTTCTGTTTCACTCATTATTTGTTTCATATAATCGTATGTTTTATCAAAATTAACTACCCAACATTGATCCTTCTTAAAACATGTTTGACATGTTTTTGCAGTAATTGTACTTAAAAATAAATCAGCTTCTGTTTCTTTATCTTCCTCCTCCACATACCCGTATACAGAAAAGCTATTAGACAAAGCAGCAAATACATTAGCAAATTGATTGATTTTGTTTGCTGTAACATCGCGCACTCTTCTTAAATATTGTTGTTGATCCTGTGAATGTTCCTGTGTACCCGGCATAAATTTAGCAATACGATCCATAACAAGCTTCGGTGTTAATAAGAAGAAAACAATCGCTACACCAGATTCAATTAAAGTTGTTACAATACTTGTTTGCTTGTCTACATATAATGTAATTAAGCTTGTACCAATTAATAAACCTAAACTAACTCCTATACGCTTCCCTTCTTTTAACAATCCCCCAAGCAATCCTGAAAAGGCAAGGAGACTAAGTTGAGACAAGCTCGCCACATTTGCTAAACTTAATATTAACCCAGTGACAACTCCTACCGTGGACCCTGTAGCTGCCCCTGCAATAAAGGCAAATACTAATACTAAATATCTAGTGAAAATATGTTGAATAGAAGCATCATAAACAAACCAATCCGTTGTGCCCGTTAAAACAGATGCTAGTAATATAATTAAACAAACAATTTCTTCTGTTTCTAACGCTTGTTGCTTCCCTTTCCTTTCCACTAAAAGCGGAACACTTTGTAAAAATATCATCGTTAATACGAAGCTAAGCCCCGCTTCGATCGTACTGACGAGCAGATCATACATGGTGACGGTTTGCTGTGCAAAATATACAACAACTAAATGTGCGGTTAATGCGGAGATAAATACTTGGAATGGTACAAGTCCAACAGTTTTACGTGTAAACCGACTAAAGAAGATATTATAAATAAAGAAGGTAAAGATAGATGCAAAAGTAAAAAATAAATTATCTATTGAAACTGAAAGTGCTCCCCCCATTAGGGCTAAGAACGCGAGCGGCATTTTATCTCGCTTCATAACATAAACAGCAGCAAAAAACGGCAATGCAAACGGTAAAATGTTTGTTAATATATATGCTCGTCCCAAAAGAAAACCAATAACAGCAATAATGAATCCCCATCTAAAGAAAACTTTTTCAAACTTCATTCGCAACTTACTCGTCCACTTTATTGTTCCAAGCTGACTTTCATTCATCGCCAATGCACTTGTATTCATAGTATTCCTTCCTGCTTTAGGCATATTTTTAACACCACCTGCATAGTTTAATTACTGTTATTATAAAAGATGATTATTGGTTTTTTTGTCAAAACAACAGTTTTGACTTTTATAATCGTTCGACTTTTTATTCGAAATAAATCTACATATATACATAGTATTTAATTTATTTAAAGTAAGTTGAAAGAATGTTCAGAAAATATAGGGTGATTTTGTAGAAGTATTGTACGTCTTAATTTATATTTAACAAAAAAAGACCATGCAAATTTGCATGATCTTTTTAGATGACCCGTACGGGATTCGAACCCGTGTTACCGCCGTGAAAGGGCGGTGTCTTAACCACTTGACCAACGGGCCGTTAAATTAAATATAGCGGCGGAGGGGATCGAACCCCCGACCTCACGGGTATGAACCGTACGCTCTAGCCAGCTGAGCTACACCGCCATGTCGTCGTATTTAACGGACAATTAGTATATTACATCAGATATATTTTAAAGTCAATACATCTCAAAAACTTTTTTAAAAATATATTCTCTCACATAAAAAAGTACCCGAGTAACTACTCTGGGTACCTCTCTATATGTTAAGAATTAAACGGACTTATTATCCGCGACGTGCGCCACGGCCACCACGTTTAGATTCTGTGTTACGCTTTAAAGAAGTTAAACGATCTTCACTATCTTTTAAAAAGCGTGCCATCTTTTGCTCAAATGTTTCTTTTGGAGCTCGTTCGTTACCGCCACCGCGGTTATCTCTGTTGGAAGAACGATTATTACGTTGTGGACGTCCAGAACGTTGTTGATCACCACCACGTTGGTATTCACCGCGTGGACGATCTCCTTCTGTTTTTTCACGTTCTTTCGCTTTCTTAATAGATAGGCCAATTTTGCCATCTTTTTCAACATTGATAACTTTTACTTCTACTTGGTCGCCTACTTTTAAGTGATCGTTAATATCTTTCACATAATTATCAGCAACTTCACTAATATGAACAAGACCTGTTAAGCCTTCTGGCAGCTCCACAAAAGCCCCAAAATTTGTAATACCTGTTACTTTACCCTGTAACTTGCTGCCTACCTCGATTGACATAAAAAAAATGCTCCTCCTTAGTGGTTAAAAAGTCAAATTTTACTTTATTATATATAATCCTAAAATACAGTGTCAATAAGACATACTCTACTTAGAAACAGGAAAAATTATCTCCCCTTTTCCGGAGAAGAAATAATCCCTTCTAGCAATCTTTAAAACGTACTCTTCATCATTCAACTTTTGAACTTCATCTTTTAGATTCTTTTCTTTTTTCGTTAATGAATCCAGTTCTTTTTTCATGTCCTTAACTTTTGCTTCTTTTGCTTTAATGGAACTGTTTTGTTGATAAAACGTCACACTAATACTAGCAATAATTGTAAAAGCAAAGACAAGAAAAACCGCTAAACGGCGATAAAGTCGCTTCCTGTTCTCATCCGTTTGTATTATATGTTCTTTAACAGGATTTGGACTCTGTTTGTCGATTGTTCTTTGTCTCAGTTCCCTCATTTCCGAGGTCCCCCTAACTTCTTTTTTATACGCACCCATAATTGGAAGATATGTCCCTTCAATTTTGCTACATATTGCAGGAACCCTACATGCTTCATTATAAAAAGTTTAACACGATTAGGGAGAAGTTTCCATATGAGCGAAGCAATAAACCGAACAGGCGAGAAAAAAACTTTCCATATGAAAAGTAATATCCAAATCACCATTTTCCATAACACATGTCCAATTGAAAGCAGTATACGAAATAAGAATAATATAAATGCAATAAATAGCTGTGCTATAATAATAACAGGTTTTATCATGAGTAGCTGTATAATTCGAACAAAAAATTGTGTTGTTTGTACAAAAATATAGATGAGAAAATTTAACATCTTCATGTATAGTGCTTTCAATAAGCTTTGATATGCTGCAAAACCACATAGTAACGCCAAAAATACATATATACGTAGTTCGGCTTCATTTACACGCAGTAATACATAAAAAACGAATAATGCTTGGACAATCCAAAATAGTATATCATGTATAAATACAAGCCAACGTTTACGCTCTTGGCGCTTTAAAAACCGTTGGTATGTATCTAAAGAAGCACCAATCCAAGCACCCATTCCAATCATCGAAAGCATTGTATACAACTGAATTGTTAGGCTCATTTAAACAGCTTACTAAAGAAGCCTTTAGTTTTCTCCCCTTGGTTCTCATCAATATACAGCATTTCATGAACTTTCCCTTTAATTGATACAATACCCTTTTCTACATCTAAATTCTTCATTTGCAAATTTTGACCACGAATTGTTAAAAAACCCATTACAGTCTCGAGTAAAAACTCTTCGCTATCAAAACTCTCTACCTGCTTTACACCGGTAATATCAATTACACGCCTGCCACGCATAATAATATCATGCTCTACCGAAACATTTTGTTGATTAGAAGACATAGGTGAGTAACCATTATTCACGAAAATCCCCCCATAGCTTTATACTAGCTAATAGTAATGTATGAAGGGCTAACCTATTTTAGAACAAGCCTTCTTCCGCTTTCACCTTTTCCTCACGAACGAGACTATACATGTTTGCTGCATCTTCTTTTTTAGTTGTTTCTTTCAATTCATTTACTTTCACAGTTACTATTTTTTGCCCGAAACGAATTGTTAATTCATCCTCTACCTTCACATCTGAACTCGCTTTTGCCACTTGGCCATTAATCGAAATTCTTCCTTGGTCAGACACTTCTTTTGCTAATGTTCTTCTTTTAATTAAACGTGATACTTTCAAAAATTTATCTAGACGCATATCAAATCCCCCTATTAACGCTCTGTTTGTTTTGCCTCTTCCCATAAAATATCTAACTGTTCTAATGATAAATCTTGCATTTCCTTATTCATTTCAGCTACTTTTGCTTCCATGTATAAAAAGCGATCCATAAATTTCTCATTAGTTGAACGTAACGCTTCTTCTGGATCTAATTTATAATGACGAGCTATATTCACAAATGCAAATAGTAAATCACCAAATTCACCTAGCATCTTTTTCTCATCCATGTTTACAACTTCTTGTTGGAATTCTTGCCATTCTTCTAAGGCCTTCTCTATCATCGGCTGCACATCAACCCAATCAAATCCAACCTTTCCAGCTTTCTTCTGAATTTCATAAGCACGCATTAGTTGTGGCAAGCTTTTTGGAATACCCGCTAAAACAGATTCTTTCACGAATCCCTTTTCTTGTTTTTTAATTTCTTCCCAATTTGCAATCACTTCATCAGCATTATTTACATCCGTATCCCCAAACACATGCGGATGACGACGAACCATTTTCTCAGCTAAAGTCCGAATAATATCATCTATAGAGAACCAACCTTCATCCTCTCCAATTTGGGCATGAAGCATAACTTGTAATAATATATCACCTAGTTCTTCTACTAAATGATCATCATCCTCTTCATCAATTGCTTCTAGCACTTCATACGCTTCTTCAATTAAGTATTTCTTTAAAGATTGATGAGTTTGCTTTTTATCCCATGGGCAACCATTCGGTCCACGAAGATCAGCAATAATTGCTCTAAGCACATCAAATTGCTGATATAAGGACGCACGTTCCTTAACTGGCGGTACATACACACTCGTTAAATTATTTAATTCTGTTTCGTGATCTAACATGTATAACGATACCTTTTTCACTTGCTCGAATGAAGTCCCTGCAGCTGTTACGATATACACTTCGTAATCATCTGGCAAAATCTCCATTAACGTTAGCTTCACATCTGAAGCAACGAATGCATCATACACCTGGCAAAAGATTAAATGTTGACGTAATTCTAATTGTCCTCTTTCAAATGATGTAGCATCAATTAATTGGAACCCTTCAATCGGATCAATTTTTAGACTTGCGAACATCGGATCAAGGAAACTTTGTCCACCTTCAATTCGCACTTCAATATTTGCTGCTTCTCCTTTTTCCAAAAGTAGCTGAACTGTTCTTTCTGCTACAAGCGGATGACCTGGAACAGCATAAATAATTTCTGCGCCTTTAGCTTGTTCTAGCAATGTATTCGCAATTGTTTCATATACGATTTCAAATGTATCATGTGCCTCATATACATTATCAAAGGCCGTATACTTTATAGCTTCTTTCTCCAATTCTTCTATAACTGGGTGCTCCTTCGTTCTAACAAACATATGGTCTGCTTCTTTTATCTTTCGATATACACCCATTGTTAACTGATCTAACTCACCAGCACCTAATCCTAAAATAGTAATGATTCCACTCACAACCAGTCACCTCTATCCACTCTTCTTCAATGAACCTTCTTTTTTCTCTTGTTTCATAACGTTTCCTAATTCTTCTTTTGTAAATACACGTAATTTTAAAATTAAAAACATATATGCTAATCCACCGATAGCTACACCTAACAGCGCTTCAAGCGTCGCAATTCCTCTATGTCCTGTATCAATTACTAATCCGGACATTCGTAACATACGCATAAAGATTATTAATACAAACCCCATACCGATACCACTAATAGCTACACCTAACATATTCCGCCTATCAATAAGCGGCTCCGATACAGCTCGCATAAGTAACACACTATTTAGCAAGGCAATTACAATAAGCGCAACTAAAGTTGCAATTGCAGCTCCCTTTACACCAAAATACGGCATTAATATATAGTTTAAAACTAACTTCAAACAACCTCCAAATACAACGAATATTGCTGGTTTTAATGTTTGTCCCACTCCTTGCAAAATGGAAGCAGTTGTAATTGACAATGAACTAAATAAAATAGATAAAGATAAAATCGATAACACATCTGATCCATCACTATTTTCAAACAACATAATATTTGTAGGTTGAATAATACAAGTTAATCCAATAGCAGCTGCAGATCCAATAACAAATGTTATTTTCATTGCTAACTTTACCTTTTCTTGAATAAATGAAAGATCTCCTCTTTCTTTCGCCGCTGTAATAATAGGAATAAGTGACAATGAGAAAGAAGTTGTCACAACAGTACCTAATTGCATAAGCGGGATACTTCTATCATAAACACCTTTTAGTACCTTTGCATTTTCAACTTGCTCTCCCGCACGAATAAGCAAAGTATACAAGGAAATAGAATCCGCCATTTGTATAAAAATAAGGACTAAATTACTAACACAAATCGCTAATCCCTGCCAAAAAAGGATTCGAACAATCCCTTTTTTATTTCTAATTCCCTTCCATCTTTTGAAGAAAATAGCATGGAAATCATGACGCATATAAAGTAAAAGTACGATAATCCCAATAAGCCCGCCTGCAATTGAACCTAGCATGGCACCCGCACCAACTGTATATAAATCAAATCCATGAGCAATAAGGAATAGTGATAAAAATACAATAATAGAAACACGAATCGTTTGTTCAATTACTTGCGAAACAGCCGTCGGCATCATATTATTGAAACCTTGAAAATATCCTCTCGCTACAGATAAAAATGGCATTAGTAGGAATGAAAACGAAATAACACGTAATAATTTATCTAAATGTATATCGCCCATAGCCGATGCAATTGTTTCGGCCCCAAAGAATAATGTGAAAAATCCTATAAATCCAATTCCTAATAAAAACCAAAAAGATACACAAATAATTTCTTCTGCTTCTTTTTGTTTTCCTCGTTCTAATCTTTCTGCGACCATTTTTGAAATAATAATGGGAAACCCATAAGTAGCTAAAATCAAACAAAATCCATAAAACGGATAAATTTGTTGGTAAATATAAAAACCAACATCACCCGCTATATTTTGATATGGAATACGGTAAAAAGCGCTTAATACCTTCGTAACAAAACTTGCGATTGTTAATATAATAGCCCCACGCCAAAAGGCTTGGTACTTCTTCGCTTCCATACAAGAAAACTCCTTTTTCTATTCTCACCCCTCGTATTATATCACAAAGAAAAACTGGCTCTCCTTCATATTCCTTACATTCACTGACTTCTTTCAACAGCAAAAATATTCAATGAAAAAAGGTAGCAAAGCGCTACCTTCGTTCAATATACTTATATCTCCAAATAGTTAATTTCTCAAATAGAAATATCATAATTAGGAAAGATTGCTACTTATAGAAATTACACTTCGCTACTGCTCCATTTGTTTCGCTAAAAAGCTTGCAGCTGTATTTACTGATTTATGCTCTACTTCACTTATAATAGCCTCTTTAGAGAAGATAACGACAGCTCCGATTGGATCTCCATTTGCAATAATCGAGCCAATTGTATAAGAGCTCACTTTTTCTGTTACTCCATCAATAATTGAAATTTCGCTTTCATCTGTCATAATTACAGACTTACGCTCTTCCATTGTCTTCTCAATTAAATCGCCAACACTTTTATTTAAGTATTCTTTTTTAGATGCGCCTGCTACTGCGATAATAGAATCACGATCGCATACAAGCACATTATGTCCTAAGCTATCGTATAAAGCTTCCGTATATTCCTTTGCAAAATTACCTAGTTCACTAATTGGAGAATATTTTTTCAAAATCACTTCTCCATCGCGATCAACAAATATTTCTAGTGGATCTCCCTCACGAATACGTAAAGTTCTACGAATTTCCTTCGGAATTACTACCCTGCCTAAATCATCAATTCGACGTACGATTCCAGTTGCTTTCATTCTAATGCTGCCTCACTTTCTACTGATGATCAAAGTGGTGAATTTACCTGTTCATGTAAAAATCACCAACTATTAAACATAGTATTTTACACATTAGTTCTTCTATGCACGTCGAATTGTATTTTTTATCTTATATTAGGCATTTATTACTTCTTTTTTTACATCTGGCAAGCCTTTTAATAAATTTTCAGCAATTGTTAACCATTTCGACGTCTCTAATCCATTCGTTTTCATCACAATTTTCAATTGTGACCCCTCCATACCAAGACCGATCATACGGCCAAAACTACTTCCTAGCATGAATAATTTTCCACCATCTATATTTTGGCTCGCTTGTTCAGAAAACAGGAATGTTACTTCAAATTTATTTTGCTTAATTAACTCAATTTTTTCTTTCATCGCCAACACTTTAATGTTTGCAATTTGTAATAAATAACCAACTTCTTGTGGATAATCACCAAATCTGTCGATCATCTCTTCCTGCAACTCTTCAATATCTTCAATTGCAGAAATACCTCTAAATTGTTTATACATCATAATTTTTTGTTTACTATCTGAAATGTACGCATCCGGTAAATACGCATCTACTTCTAAATCAATTTCAACATTAACGGTATTTTCAACTCCGTCTGTTCCTCTACGTTGCTCAATTGCATCTTTTAACATTTGAGAATATAGATCAAATCCGACAGAATCAATAAATCCATGTTGTTCTGCCCCTAACAAATTACCCGCACCACGAATTGATAAGTCTCTCATCGCAATTTTGAAACCAGATCCAAGCTCTGTAAACTCTTTAATTGCTTGCAGACGCCTCTCTGCAACTTCCGATAACACTTTATCACGTTTGTATGCAAAGTATGCATACGCGACGCGATTAGAACGCCCAACACGACCACGAAGCTGATACAACTGCGATAGTCCCATACGATCTGCATCAAATACAATTAATGTATTTACATTCGGAATATCTACACCCGTCTCAATAATTGTTGTACTTACAAGAACATCATGCTGCCCTTCTAAAAACGATAGCATAACAGACTCTAATTCACCTTCATTCATTTTCCCATGTGCGTATGTTACACGAGCATCTGGAACTAACATCGAAATTTCATCTGCTTTTCTTTCAATATCCTCCACACGGTTATATAGGAAGTAAATTTGACCGCCTCTTGCTAACTCTCGCTCTATCGCTTCTCGCATTAACGCTGGATTATACTCTACTACATATGTTTGTACTGGGAAACGATTCTCTGGTGGTGTCTCAATAACAGATAAATCGCGCACACCAAGCATAGACATATGAAGTGTACGTGGAATCGGAGTTGCCGTTAATGTTAACACGTCAACATTTGCTTTCAATTGTTTAATTTTTTCTTTATGTGTAACGCCGAATCTTTGTTCTTCATCAATAATAAGAAGTCCTAAATCTTTATAAGTAACATCTTTAGATAAAATACGATGCGTTCCGATTACAATATCCACCGTTCCATCTTTTAAACCTTTAATCGTTTCATTTTGTTGTTTTCGTGTGCGGAATCTACTTAGTAACCCTATATTAATCGGGTAATCTTGAAAACGCTCTCGAATTGTTTCATAGTGTTGTTGTGCAAGGATTGTTGTTGGTACTAAAATCGCAACTTGTTTTTCATCCATAATTGCTTTAAATGCCGCACGAATAGCTACTTCCGTCTTTCCATATCCTACGTCACCACAAAGAAGCCTATCCATCGGACGTCCGCGTTCCATATCTTTCTTAATCTCTTCAATAGAACGTAATTGATCCTCTGTCTCTTGATATGGGAATAAAGATTCAAACTCTTGTTGCTCTGCCGTATCTGGTGTATATGCATAACCTTTCGAAGCTTCACGCTCGGCATATAATTTAATTAGGTCATCTGCAATGTCTTGTACAGATTTTTCAACTTTCGTTTTGACCTTCTTCCAATCATTTCCGCCTAATTTATAAACTTTTGGTTCCTTACCTTCAGACCCTACGTATTTTTGCACTTGATCAATTTGTTCAATTGGAACGTATAACTTATCATTACCTTGATATTTAATATTTAAATAATCTTTATGAACACCATTAATCTCTAATGTCTCAATACCTAAAAATTTACCTATACCATGATTTACATGAACTACATGGTCTCCAACTTTTAATTCCGAATAACTTTTAATACGTTCAGCGTTAGATAACTTTTGCTTACGTTGTGATTTTTTAACCTTCTTATGAAAAAGCTCCTTTTCAGTAATGACAACAAACTTTTGCATCGGCATTTCAAAGCCTGCATGTAAATCACCTACAGCAATTTGTAACCTTCCAGGCAATAAGATATCTGTCGCCTCTACAATGTCTGCATCAATATCATAATCACTTAAAATATGTTGTAGTTTTTTTACACGTTCATCATCTGTTCCAAGCACAACGGTCGTAAAATTACCTTCATTCCATCTATCAATTTCAGTTTTTAACAAATGCATCTGTCCGTGGAAATCTTGCATCGTTTTACATGTCACATTTACAATATTTTGAGGATGTGTGTGTGCTATATGGCGTAAGAATAACGTTAAATATACAAAACTTCTTTTTTTATTATGAAGAAACTCCTCAAACGAGTGGGAGAAAGATAAATCCTGAATAATTGTTCCTTCGCCAAGAAGTGAGATATACCATTCCGCTTCTTCTGTTTCAAGATGTGATGCTGTTTCTTGAATACGGGAAATCTCATCTAAAATCACAACACCATTTTCTGGTAAATAATCTATCAGACTAGCAGGTTCTTTATAGAAAATAGATAAATATTTAAACATTTGTTCTATACTCTGCCCGTTTTTCAACATTTCAATTTCATGACTAACCGTCTCAAGCACAGTAGTCTTTAATTTATCATCGGAAAGCTTTTGCATCGTCTTAGTCAAACCTTCTTCAAGATGCTTAATTCCCGATTTCAATTCTTCCTGTGAAAATAAAAACTCTGTTGCTGGACCGAACTTAACACTTTCCTTTTTATCTTGAGAACGCTGTTCATCCACATCAAACAATCGAATAGAATCGACTTCTGTATCGAAGAATTCAATACGAAACGGTAATTCTTCCGTTAATGGGTAAATATCTAATATTCCCCCGCGTAAACTGAACTCTCCTGGAGCTTCTACCATTGACTTACGCTCGTAGCCAATATGATGTAAAGTATGCAAGAGTGCATCTAAATCAATCTCTTGCCCTAGATTGATTTCAATTTGCCTTTGCTTCCATAATTCTTTTATTGGTAAAAACCTACGCAGCCCTGCAACTGGCGCTACAATAATCCCATTCTCTCCTGCAGCTAAGCGATTTAACACTTCAATACGCTGTGCCTTCAATTCTGGACTTGCAACACCAACCTCCGATGCTATCAATTCATTTACCGGATATAGCCAAACATCTTTTTCACCAAGTAACGCCACTAAATCTTCATGTACTTTTTGTGCTTGGTATAAATTGTGCGTCACGATAAGTTGTGATTGCTTTGTCTTTTTATATAAAGCTGCCATTAATAATGAACGAGAGGATGTTGCCATACCCGATACAAGTTGTTCTTTCAACCCATCTTCTAGCCCATTAATAACCGATTTTATTTCTTCATTTTTATAAAATTGCTCTAATAAACCTATCATTTTCAAAACTCCTCTCAACATAAAGAGCAAGTTACTATATTTTATGCAAATATTTTGGAAAAAGAAAACAGAAAAATGCTTTGGACATGCCAAAGCGACAACATTTTATTGCAGAAATTTTTCATATTCATAATACTCAGGATAAGATGCGAGCGTTTCTTGACACGATTCACAAATCGTTTTTATATATATATTTCCATTCTCATGAAAATGAATCATATCCACTACTTCTTGCTCTGTTAGTTGAAACAAAACGTCGCTATATACTTTTTCTGCGATAATGGAGCCCACATTACTTCCACAATGTCTACAGTAATAATAACCTTCCATACTAGCCTCCTAAATATCCAATTGCTACTAGTATGGGATAAAACAAAATAAAATATTCCAGATTGTGCGCTTAACTATTAAAAGTATTCATGATTTGGAGAAAAGGTTTATTTAACCATTCCTCACATGCATCTGCTGCATTTTCAATGGATTGATTAACGCCAGATATTTCTTCAGATGTAAAACGTCCTAATACGTAATCCACTACTTTTATCCCATTTTTCGGACGATCGATTCCCATGCGGATACGTTGAAATTCTTGTGTTCCTAAATGTGAAATTGTTGATTTCACACCATTATGTCCACCCGCACTACCTTTCATGCGAAGGCGTAATTTACCTACAGGAATATCTAAATCATCGTACATAACAATGAAGTCCTCGACATCAATTTTATAATAATCCATGAGTGGACGGATACTTTCCCCAGATAAATTCATATATGTAAGTGGCTTTAGTAAGATTACTTTTTCCCCATTAACAAAACCTGCGCCAAATACCCCTTTAAACTTTTGTTCATTCAAAGAAATACTCCAACGTTTTGCAAGTTCATCGATTGCCATAAATCCAATATTATGCCTTGTTAATTCATATTCTCTACCTGGGTTCCCAAGTCCTACTATTAATTTCATTCTTGTACCACTACTTTCTTTTTTCGATACGAAAAGACGTAACCAAGCTTGGTTACGTCTCATTCTATCCAATTAATTGAATAATACACTTACAGATTCTTCTTCGTATACACGAATGATTGCTTCTCCGATTAATGGAGCAACTGAAAGTTCATGTACTTTATCAATTTTCTTCTCTTCTGGTAATACGATAGAGTTCGTTACAACTAACTCTTTAATATTCGAATTTTGAATACGCTCAATTGCTGGACCAGATAATACTGGGTGTGTACAGCAAGCATATACTTCAGAAGCACCGTTCTCAACAAGAGCGTTTGCCGCTAATGTAATTGTACCAGCTGTATCAATAATGTCATCAATTAAAATTGCTGTTTTGCCTTCGATGTTACCGATAATGTTCATTACCTCAGATACATTCGGACGAGGACGACGCTTATCAATAATAGCGATTGGCGCTTTTAGGCGATCCGCCATTTTTCTAGCGCGCGTTACACCACCGTGATCAGGAGATACGATTACGATATCTTTAAGGCCTTTTGCTTCAAAGTAGTCTGAAAGAATCGGTACACCCATTAAGTGGTCGATCGGGATATCAAAGAATCCTTGAATTTGCGGAGCATGTAAATCTAGAGTGATTACACGAGTTGCACCTGCTGTTTCAAGCAAGTTTGCTACAAGTTTCGATGTAATTGGTTCACGAGAACGCGCTTTACGGTCTTGACGCGCATAACCATAGTAAGGAATAACAATATTAATTGTTTTTGCAGATGCACGTTTTAATGCATCAATCATAATAAGTAATTCCATGATATGTTCGTTTACTGGGAAGCTTGTAGATTGAATAATGAATACATCGCAACCACGGATACTTTCTTCAATGTTAATTTGAACTTCTCCATCACTAAAACGATCAACAGAACATTTTCCTAGTCCTACTCCAATATGCTTTGCGATTTGCTCAGCAAGTTCCTTATTAGAGTTTAAAGAGAATACTTTCAAATTAGAATTTAGATATTGAGTCGACATCTAGATTAACCCTCCACATTATGATTTTTTCTTATTCAGCAATTGATCAACATAGTCTTCTTTGTTAACTTGACGTGCACGTGCTACTGATAATGCTTTTGATGGAACATTCTCTGTTATTGTAGAGCCTGCCGCCACATAAGCACCATCTTCAACTGTTACAGGAGCAACAAGGTTTGAATTACATCCAATAAATACCCCGTTACCAATTACAGTTTTAAATTTATTCTTGCCGTCGTAGTTCACCGTAATTGAACCACAACCAAGATTCACGTCTTCTCCAACTTGTGCATCCCCGATATAACTTAAGTGTGAAGCTTTACTTCTATTACCAAAAACAGTTTTTTTGATTTCTACGAAGTTTCCAACGCGCACTTCATCTCCAATAACTGAATCTGGGCGAATATGTGCAAATGGACCAACTGATACTTCTGTACCAAGTTTGCTGTCATGTACAGTAGATTGACGAATTACCGTACGATCTCCAATTTCACTATCGCGAATTACTGTATGCGGTCCAATTTCACAATCAGAACCAATTACAGTGTTCCCCTCAATAACCGTTCCTGGGTGAAGAACTGTATCACTACCAATAATTGCATCCGCAGAAATGTATGTGTTACTTGGATCAATAATTGTAACACCATTTACCATGTTCTTTCTGTTGATACGATTTTTCATAATAATTTCCGCTTGCGATAGAGCGACTCTGTCGTTAACACCTAACGTTTCATCGAAGTGCTCTGTTTGATAAGCTGATACAATATGACCTTCATTTTTTAAAATTTCAATAACGTCCGGAAGGTAATATTCGCCCTGTACATTATCATTTGAAACTTTAGAAAGTGAAGCAAATAAAGCTTTATTATCAAAACAATACGTACCTGTATTGATTTCTTTAATAGCTAATTCTTTTTCATTCGCATCCTTATGCTCAACAATCTTTTCAACATGACCATTCTCATTACGAACGATACGGCCATATCCAGCAGGCTCTTCTATGTACGCTGTTAGTACCGTCGCCATTGCTCCCGCTTCTTCGTGTTGCTGAAGCAATGCTTCCATCGTTTCAGCAGTTATTAGAGGTGTATCACCACAAATAACTAAAGTTGTTCCCTCTTCATTTGCAAGTACACTTGCAGCTTGATCGACAGCATGAGCTGTACCAAGTTGTTCTGCTTGTAATGCAAACTCACTTACGTTTCCTAGCTGTTCTTGTACCTTTTCAGCACCATGTCCAACGACTGTTACAAGTTTCTGCAATCCTAATTGAGATACTTCATTGACTACATGTTGTACCATTGGTTTTCCACATACAGGATGCAGCACTTTGTATAGCTTGGACTTCATACGTGTGCCTTTACCTGCAGCTAGAATCACTGCAAATCTGTTTGACATATAGACCCTCCATCGCAACCTATTTATCCATTAACGATATTATCCTAAATCATCATATATTTCAAGAAACACATTATAACTATTAAATTTTACCATAATTCTTATAAGATGTTTTACTCTTTAGTATCTTTTTTAAGGAATAAGCTATACTATTTTAAATGATTTTGAAAAAATTAGAAGTTTTTCATCTTTATTTTTTCAAAATATGAATTTTTATAATTAGAAACGTGTATTATTCAAAAAAAAAAAAACAAACTCCTGTAAATGCTTACAGGAGTTTGCTACAAAATTATAAGACTTTCTTTCAAAAGCCCTTTTCATTCGAATTTTACGAAGCGCCTGCTTCTTCAAACTCAACCTCTTCTAACTCGCCTAAACGATGATACTCTGTTAAAACCGCATCTTGAATTTTAGAGCGTGTATTAGAATTAATTGGATGTGCAATGTCACGGAATTCTCCATCTGGAGTACGTTTACTTGGCATTGCTACAAATAATCCATTATTACCATCAATTACACGAATATCATGAACAACAAATTCATGGTCTAGAGTAATAGAGGCAATTGCTCTCATGCGGCCTTCTGTGTTTACGCGGCGTAATCTTACGTCAGTCACTTCCATCTTGTGTTCACCACCCTTTTCTAAATAAGCGATATATTTGTATAAATTCCACAAAATTTCTATTTTCCCTTTAATTTTTTAAAAATTTTTAAGATAAAAATTTTTATTGTAGTTGAATATAAGGATTAGTAGAGGTTATCGCTTACAAAGAGTTACTTAACTAGGGCAATTACTTCGATTTCAACAGAAACATCTTTCGGTAATTTTGCTACTTGTACACAAGAACGCGCTGGTTTATGAGTAGAGAAATAAGAACCGTATACTTCATTAACAGCATTAAAATCATCCATATCCTTCAAGAATACTGTTGTTTTTACCACTGTATCAAATGAAGCACCTGCTTCTGCTAATACCGCTTGTAAATTTTCAAATACTTGCTCTGTTTGTACTGTTACATCTCCTGTTACAAGTTCTCCACTTGCCGTTAACGGAATTTGTCCTGAACTATAGAACATATTATTTACAATAATCCCTTGTGAATATGGTCCGATTGCCTGTGGTGCTTTGCTTGTTTGAACAACTTTCATACTTTTCACCCTTTTATTATTTATTTTTACTCTTTAAAAATAGTGTACCAAAGGCAGTTTGTCCATCTATTTTGTAATTTATAAATAGGAATAAAAAAAGGTAAAGCTATCTGCTTTACCTTTTTACTCAGCCTCTACAAGCCCTTTATCAAATGGTGCAAGTGCATAATTCCCCTTTTCCACTTGAATCGCTTTTTCTTTCACATCAACTTCTGACAGACGAATTAATGATACAAAGTTATTAATAAGTCTTTCTTCAATATCCGTAGACTCTACTAATACGCCAATCCCAACAACATTAGCTTTAAACTCTTCTAGCATGCTCATCATACCTTGAATGGTTCCGCCAGCTTTCATAAAGTCATCAATAATTAAAACATTGGACCCTTCTGGAAGGCTACGCTTTGCTAAAGTCATCGTTTGGATTCGCTTAGAGGAACCTGATACATAGTTAATACTAACAGTGGGTCCTTCTGTTACCTTATTATCTTTTCTCGCAATTACTACCGGTACATCTAAGTAGTTCGCTACTGCATAAGCAAGCGGAATTCCTTTTGTCGCTACCGTCATAACCGCATCAATTGGTTGCCTAGCAAAAACAGAAGCAAATAAACGACCTGCGCCATTAATCTGGCGAGGATTACTTAAAAGATCCGTCATATATAAGTAACCGCCAGGCAAAATACGGTCTGGGTTTTCAAATAAGCTACAAAGCTCGTTAATAATCAGATTTGCCTCTTCTTCACTTATATAAGGAATATATTTCACTCCTCCTGCTGCTCCTGGTACCGTTTGCAATGTGCCGACACCTTGTTGTTCAAACGTTTGCTTAATAATAACTAAATCTTCACTAATGGAAGATTTAGCCGATTGATACCTTTCAGCAAAAAAAGTGAGAGAAACTAGCTGACGAGGATTTTGTAACAAGTAATACGTCAGATCGACCAATCTTGTACTTCGTCTAATTTTCATACTCTCACCTCAAATCACGAATATTCTAAACAAATCATAACGTATTATACGTCTTTATTCAAGCGTTTCTCGCTCTCCTAATAAACGCACTGCATATACTTGCTCGCAAAATCCTTTTAACCCGTTATATATGCGGTGCATTCGCGAATCATGGTGTACAAGACCAAATACAGTTGGGCCACTTCCACTCATTAATACGGCATCTGCTCCAAAGCGTTTCATCTGTGATTTAATACGTGCAACCTCGGGATGCATCGCAAACGTCACATCTTCTAAAACGTTACCAACAGTATCACAAATTCCTTTATAATCGCCATGGTTAATGACTTCAACCATTTTATCTACATTTGGATGAGTAACACGATTTAATTTTAAATTTCCGTACACGTCAGCAGTAGATACACCAATGTGGGGCTTTGCTAAAACAACCCAACAAGAAGGCGGAGTCTTTATATGTTCAATTTCTTCTCCTCTTCCAGTGGCAATAGCAGTTCCACCATATACACAGAACGATACATCTGACCCAATTTCTGCGCCAAGCTTTGCTAATTCATCGATTGTTAGCCCTAAACTCCATAACTTATTAAGGCCACGTAATGTCGCTGCTGCATCACTACTTCCACCTGCTAATCCAGCGGCTACTGGAATCGTTTTTTCAATAGTAATAGACACACCTTTTTTTACATTAAACTTCACTTTTAATAATTTCGCTGCTTGATAAGCTAAATTGCGTTGGTCGTCTGGGACATACCGATTATGGGACAAAATTTCAATACGGTCTTCTGCTAATTCCGTTAGCTCTAAACGATCTGCCAAGTCGATTGTTGTCATAATCATTTTCACTTCATGATATCCATCTTGTCTTTTTCCCAGTACATCTAACGACAGATTAATCTTTGCTGGTGCTTTCACTAGTAGCTTCAATCTATTCACCCACTCTATGTACTCAATCTTTTATCGTTTATTTTACCATAAATTTATAGTAAGACGATGACACTTCCCTAATTATATCGAAAAGCATTCAGAATGAAACTACTTATGTCAAATGACGGCACCTTTTAGCGTGCAAAAAGCCGAGGAATCTCTCCTCGGCTACCGTAGCATAGAAAGTATCTTACAACTACTGGTTTCGTTTCATTAATTGCTGTTCTGCAATTTCTATAGCACGTTTCACCATATTACCAGCATCTTTCGCACGAATTCCGCCCCATCCTTCTTTCTGAACAACATCATAAAAGCCAAGCTCTTTTGCAAGCTCTTCTTTAAATTGATTTGACATGACTCCTCTTCGTCTACTCAATGCAGAGTCCCTCCTTATTTTGCTACGGTATAATTAGTATGCAAAATAATATAGCTTTTCATTTATGGGAATATATGTAACGAAAAATACATTAATTATAAAATACTTCATTTTGAGATTCATCGTAAAATGTTAGCTCTACTGTCTCTGTTAAAACATCTGCATAACTATAAGATACACGTTGCAATGCATCTTCTTGCTGGTCTAATTGTACAACAAACACAGAACGATACGTTTCTGCAAGTACACCTGATTGCTCCACAGTTTTTCTTCTCCCACTATTTGCCTTTAACATAAGTCGCTGTCCAAGATGGTGATCTAATTCGCTTTTAATTTCATCTAAACGTTTTGACATATACTTTGCTACACCTCGCTGTAATTTAGATTGAACACTTAAAACACGATATATCTATCCCAATTATTAACCGCAATTCACAGACAATATCATTATAAAAGCATCATGCGTTCAAATAGATAGAAGAAATACTATATTCTAAAAGTATCATTGTATAGTCTGCACGTTCTTGCCGCTTTTTATCCAGACTCATTTAAATCATTTCCACATAAAAAAGCAAGATACGTATGTACCTTGCTCATTCGTCATAATGTTGAAAGGGCAATCCTGTTCGTAAAATCCCTCTTGTTTCAATTCCGCCTAGTCCCTTTTCGCCAGTAATTGTATTACGCACAACGTCCCATACATTTACTCTTTCCATAAATGAAGTGAAACTAATTTTGCCAACTACATATACAGGATCTAGAGCATGAATATTAATTCTAGACGGTGAACTAGCAAAATTAGCACCTGCCCGAATCAACGCCTCAAAGTGTGATTGACAAGCCCCAGCAAAAATAACGAGTTGATCTAACGATGGATACTTTTTCCGCACTTCTCGAACGGCCTGTACAAAATGTCTAGAATGTCTATATGCTGCTAAATCTCCCATAACTCCTTTTGACTTTGTATATGCATCATGTCCTGTAATAACTAAAATGTCTGGGCGAAAATGATCTATTAAGTCTACTACCTTTTCATGCATCTCCGTTTCCTTACAATGAATACCTTGAACAGGAACGCCTATTTTATTATATAAATCTAAGCACTTGCGCAAATATAAAGGATCTCCATCTATATGCAACACACGTCCTGGCATTTGAAAATAATTCACTTCACTTGTATATCCACCAGTTGAATTATGTTCATGTCTTTGTTTCATCAACACGTAATCTTGCTGAAACAACCGGTAAGTACGCTCCATCGTTTCTTTTTCACGCTTCACTCTATTTTTATGTTCTCGTTGATCTATACTAACTAAATCTGCAAGTGGTGCATCCGCCACAAGTCTAATTTCCTCTCCAAATAATATTGCCATATCGCCTTTTATTTCTATAATACGAAAAAGAATATCCCTATTATGAGAATATCGTTCAACTAATTCTCCAACATGTAAATCCATTCTCCTACCTCCAAACTCCAAACTCGTTAGGCCATCTTACCTGTTTTTAAAGTATGAATTTAGGAAAGGAAAGGTGACAAAAGGGACAGCTCAAGTTGAACTGTCCCTTTCATATTCTTATGACAATTTATGAAGAATTAATGCATTACTTAATGTTGCAAACTCTTCGATAGATAGCGTTTCGCCTCTTCGCTTCGGATCAATTCCTACTTCTGTCAAAATTCGATCCAACAGCTCTTTATCTTTCGGGAAACCATTTAAATTATTTGATAAATTATTCATTAAAGTTTTACGACGCTGTGCGAAACTTGCTCGTACTACTTCAAAGAAGAAAGTTTCATCTGTCACTTCTACAACTGGTTTAGGACGCTTTAGAAGACGGATAATCGCAGAATCAACATTTGGTTGTGGTACAAACACTGTACGCGGTACAGTCATAACTGTTTCTACCTCTGTATAATACTGAATGGCAATTGATAAAGAACCATACTCTTTCGTTCCTGGTTTAGCAGCTAAACGATCCCCAACTTCTTTTTGCATCATAACAACAAATCCACGAACCGGTAACTTTTCTTCGAGCAATTTAAATAAAATTGGCGTTGTAATATAGTATGGTAAGTTAGCTACTACCATTACATCTTGTCCTTCTTCAAATTGCTCACTAAACACTTCATGTACATCTGCTTTTAGTACATCTTTATTTATAACTGTAACGTTGCTATATGGAGCTAACGTCTCGTCTAAAATTGGTAATAATCTCTGATCAATTTCAAAAGCCACTACTTTTTTAGCACGCTTTGCCAATTGCTCTGTTAACGCACCGATACCTGGTCCAATTTCAATTGCGCCACTTTCTGAACCGATTTCTGCGTGATCAACGATACGATTTAATACATTCGTATCAATTAAAAAATTTTGTCCTAAACTTTTTTTGAATGAAAATCCATACTTTTCAACAATGTCTTTCGTACGATTTGGTGTTGCGATATCCTTCATTTTTTTTCCTCCTGTATTACTTGCTTATAAGCTTCTGCAAATGATTCCTTTGAAACCTGAAACATTTGTAAACGTTTATGTAACTGTTTTGCGTTTGTATAACCAATCTTTAATAGCTTACCCACTCTTTCTCTGCGACTCTTTGCCATTTCTCCGCCCACTAAGCCCGCATCGACTAGATCACTCCAACTAATTTCACTTGTGTAAGCTTCCATTTCTTCATGTATATTCTCTAAAGCACGGCGAATCGACTCATTAGAAGCATGTTCGATTCCAACACCTTTTTTCCTTTTAGCAAGTGCTTCTTCCTTCGTTAAAAAAGCATGCTTACATCCAGGAACCTTGTCAGAAATAATTTTTCGAATACGCTCTCCAGGATAATCCGGATCTGTGAAAATAATAACGCCTCGTTTTTGCTGCGCTAATTTAACTTGCTCAATAACGTGATCACCGATTGCTGAACCGTTCGTTTCGATTGTATCCGCATCAACAGCACGTTTAATCGCAACTGTATCATCTTTACCTTCTACAACGATAATCTCTTTAATTTTCATGCTTGCCTCCACACTCTTTTCATCTCTACTTAGTAAAACAAAAAAATGACGACTTTTCCATTATTATTTTCCCAATCGTACATTTTAAAAAGTAGAAGAGAAAAATCTTTGTTCACTATCCTTATTGTAACACTTCTATCTCCATCTTAATTTATCCGCAATATTTCTACACTTATGTTATGAGTAAATAGTGGGTTCTTATCACTTCTACTATCTCTCTTCTCAAAAAACAAAAAAAGAATGGGACTCCCCATTCTTTTTTATTCAACACCAAATAAGGATTTGGCATTCTTTGTTGTTACTTGCGCTACTTCGTCATAAGAAATTCCTTTTAAATTCGCAATTTCTTCTGCTACCAGTTTTACATAACTAGGTTCATTTCGTTTCCCTCGAAATGGGTGTGGTGTTAAATACGGGCAATCTGTCTCTATCAATAATTTTTCTAACGGAATCTCCATAGCAACTTCTTTCGGTTTCTTGGCATTTTTAAATGTTATTGGCCCACCTAATGAAATTAAAAAGTTCATATCGACACATCGCTGCGCTACTTCTACACTACCGCTAAAGCAATGCATAATGCCCCCTACTTCAGCTGCATTCTCTTCCTCTAGGATATCAACAATATCTTGAGTTGCATCGCGGTTATGTATAATAATCGGTAATTTCACCTTTTTCGCTAATGCAATTTGTTTACGGAATACTTCCTTCTGTATTTCTTTTGGAGACTTATCCCAGTGATAATCTAATCCCATTTCCCCAATTGCAACTACTTTAGGATGAGCCGCTAATTCTTCTAACCAAGCTAAATGTTCTTCTTTCATATCGATTGCATCAACAGGATGCCATCCAACTGCAGCGTAAATAAAATCATAAGCCTCTGCTAATTCAATTGCTTTCTTTATCGTTACTTCATCAAATCCAACAACAACTGTATATGTAACTCCCGCTTCTTTCATTCTCGCGATAACTTCTTGTAAATCTTCTTCAAATTGCTCTGCATTTAAATGTGAATGTGTATCAAACAACATAATAAATAACTCCTTTTATATTGAAATCAATTCTCTCATAGAAAAACTACACTCTTTCTAACTTAACGATAACAATACTTCAATTTTAATGCAAAAAACGGAATGTAAAAAGAAAAAAGATGCTTCACCAATGTTACACGTGAAACATCTCTTTTCTTGTCTCAATTACTTGATTTTTGTACCATTTGGTAAATTCTGGTCAATTGATGCTAATGACAATACGCCATTCTCTTCACCTGCTAAAATCATACCTTGTGATAATTCACCACGTAATTTTACAGGTTTTAAATTCGTTACACAAATAACCTTTTTACCTTTTAGTTCTTCTGGGGAATAGAATTTAGCAATCCCAGAAACCACTTGGCGCTTCTCTGTACCTAAATCAAGCTGAATTTTTAACAACTTATCTGCTTTTTTCACAGGTTCAGCGGATATTACTTCAGCTACTCGTAATTCTACTTTAAAGAAATCATCAATTGTAATTTCTTCTGCCTTTGGTTCTTCTGCTTTTTTCTCTTCTACTTTAGGAGCAGAACCTTGCATTTGTTCTTTAATATACCCCACTTCTACTTCCATTTCCAAACGAGGGAAGATTGGGTTTCCTTTTTCTACTTTTGTTCCAGCTGGAATACATCCAATTGTAGATAGGCTTTCCCAAGATTTATGCGCCTCTTCAGTAAGTCCAAGTTGAGCAAACATCTTACTTGGTGCTACTGTTAGGAATGGCATAAGCATAATACCTGTTTGACGAAGTACCTCAGCTAAGTGGGCCATTACAGACGCAAGTTTTTCGCGATCATTCTCATCCTTCGCTAATACCCACGGCTGCGTTTCATCAATATATTTGTTCGTACGGCTAACTAATTGCCAAATGGAACTTAGCGCTACAGAGAATTCCATATTCTCCATTGCCTCTTCTACTTTTTTCAATGTATCTTTGGCAAATGCCACTAACGTTTCATCGAACTCAGTTACATTTGCTTTAAATGCAGGGATTTCCCCGTTAAAGTATTTATCAATCATAGCTACTGTACGATTTAATAAGTTACCTAAATCATTCGCTAAATCAAAGTTGATTCGTTCAACAAATCCTTCTGGTGTGAATACTCCATCAGATCCAAATGGAACTTCGCGAAGTAAGTAGTAACGCAATGCATCTAATCCGTAACGATCAATTAGTGTAACTGGATCTACTACGTTTCCTTTTGACTTACTCATTTTTCCATCCTTCATTAAAATCCAGCCATGAGCAAAGACTTTCTTCGGAAGTGGTAAATCTAAAGCCATTAAAATAATTGGCCAATAAATTGTGTGGAAACGAACGATTTCTTTCCCAACTAAATGGACATCTGCTGGCCAGAATTTTTTATACTTCTCTTCATTTTCTGTTCCATATCCTAATGCAGTAATGTAATTAGACAACGCATCTACCCATACGTAAATAACGTGTTTTGGGTTACCTGGAACACGAACTCCCCAGTCAAATGAAGTACGAGAAACAGCTAAATCTTCTAATCCTGGTTTAATGAAGTTATTAATCATTTCATTTTTACGGGACTCCGGCTGAATGAAATGTGGGTTATCTTCATAGAACTTTAATAGTCGGTCTACATATTTACCCATTCTAAAGAAATAAGACTCTTCACGAACAAGTTCTACAGCGTGACCACTATCTGGGCTTTTTCCACCAACTACTTTGTCACCTTCCATAATTGGATCTACTAATTGATGCGCTGTATAGAATGTTTCATCTTGTACAGAATACCAACCTTCATATTCATCAAGATAAATATCGCCTTGATCTACTAGCTGCTTGAAGATTTTCTCAACAACATCTTTATGACGATCTTCAGTTGTACGAATAAAATCATCATAAGAGATATCCATCTTCTCCCAAAGTTCTTTAATCCCTGATACAATGTTATCCACATATGCCTGTGGTGTAACATTTAGTTCTTCTGCTTTCTTTTGGATCTTCTGTCCATGCTCATCAGTTCCTGTTAAATAATGAACATTGTATCCTTGCATACGCTTATATCGTGCCATCGCATCTCCTGCTACTGTCGTATAAGCATGTCCAATGTGTAACTTTCCACTTGGATAATAAATTGGGGTAGTAATATAAAAGGACTTATTTTCCTCTTTCATCGTTTTGGACCTCCCGAATAACCTCATATGTATTTATAAACAGTATATCAAAAACTCATATATAAAGTGAAACTTTAATCCGTGGAGAGGGTTCATCCCCCATGGATTATTAGCCCACACCAATCGGGCTTTTACGAGCAGCCCGACTCCCACTTAACTTCTTTGCTCCGGCTAAATTTTGAAGTGGGGGTCTTACTGCTCGTTAATGCGGGATAAAAACGAGTTAATGCTCGATATCTTTATCATCTATTACTCATATTCAAAAAAAATATACAATATATTTCCCGAAAAGTATAAACATTACAAAAAATAATACAAAACAATTGTAGAAATGACTTACATTCTATCATATATAAGAAGTATAAAAATCTATAAATCTTTTTTAAAAATATAGAATTTAATAATTGACGGAAATGTAAATGATTGGTATCATATGTCCATAGGGTATTTTGTCGAAAAATGACGAATCAAAAAAATAGACTCGAAACTTATAAACTATTTATTTAGGAGGAAAAGAATTATGAAATCTACTGGTATCGTTCGTAAAGTTGATGAATTAGGTCGTGTAGTAATTCCAATCGAATTACGCCGTACTTTAGGTATTGCAGAAAAGGATGCTCTTGAAATCTACGTTGATGATGAAAAAATCATCTTAAAGAAATATAAACCAAACATGACTTGCCAAGTAACTGGTGAAGTATCTGATGGTAACCTATCTTTAGCTGAAGGTAAAATTATCTTAAGTAAAGAAGGCGCTGAACAAGTCTTAAACGAACTTCAAGATTATATCGAAACAGCAAAATAAGCTTCTCAATTATGAGAAGCTTATTTTTTATCCACATGATAGATTTGATATACGTCGCGTTTCGACAAATCTCGGTCTTTAGCGACTATTTTTATCGCTTCTTTTGAATTCATACCTTTTTCATTTATATAATGTTCAATATGATTATATACTGAAATAGCTTCCCACCATTGTTCTTCTGGAGTAGGTTCTTCTGTTGAACCTGCTACTAAAATACAAAACTCACCACGAACTTCATTTTGCTTCGTCCACTCAATCGCTTCTTCAATTGTTCCACGAATAAACTCTTCAAATTTTTTCGTTAGCTCACGACATAATACGATTTCCCTATTTCCTAATACTTCTTGCATAGAGATTAAAGTATCATCTAAACGATGTGGCGCCTCATAAAACATCATTGTAGTTGGAATATAGCGTAGTTTTTCTAATTCAAGCTTACGTCCCTTTTTATTTCTTTGCAGGAAACCATAGAAATAAAAATGTTTTGTCTCAAGTCCTGATGCAATCAATGCTGTAAGGGCTGCATTTGCCCCAGGAAGCGGGATAACATGATATTGTTCTGCTACAGCCTCTACAACGATATCATAACCAGGATCTGAAATACATGGCATACCAGCATCGCTCACAATGGCTACAGTCTTACCTTCTTCTAACTTATCTAAAATTTTCCGTCCACTTACTCCTTTATTATGCTCATGATAACTCATAACTGGTGTTTCAATTTCAAAGTAATTACAAAGTTTCTTCGTTTGCCTTGTATCTTCCGCTGCAATAATGTCTGCCTCTTTTAAAATTCGGATTGCACGAAATGTCATATCCTCTAAATTTCCGATTGGAGTCGGTACTAAATATAAAACTCCCTTTTCATTTTGCTGAAAGCTTTTTTGCTGCCACATAGCGTTCTCCTTTTTGCATATATTCTTCTTTTTTTTTCCTCGTTAACTGCTTAAAGTGATACTCAGCTTGCATAGCCGTTCGTTTATCCTCGTGATCCTCTACATATTTTAAAACAACTGGAAGTCTAGCGCGTGTATATCTAGCACCTTTTCCACTATTATGGGTCTGAATCCGTTTTTCTATATGATTCGTGTATCCAGCATAATAACTTCCATCAGAACACTCCACCACATAAAAACAATGCTTATTCTTCTCCATATAAAATTGAACGAAGCTCCTTTGTATATTCATTGTTTTCTTCATATACAAAAAGAGGTGGTAAGATTTTTAAATCTGCATTCCCATCCTTAATTCCTTCAATTAACAATGTATTCGCTTCTTTACCAGCCTTAGGATAAACAAATCGCACACGTTTCGGTTCAATTTTGTATTTACGCATTAATGTGACGATGTCGAGCAAACGACCTGGACGATGTACAAATGCTACTTTCCCACCCTGTTTCACTAGCTGACTACTTGCGTATACAACATCTTCTAGTGTGCACATAATTTCATGACGAGCTATCGCTAAATGTTCATTCATATTCTTCTCAGAAGTTTGTGGTGTTTGAAAATAAGGAGGATTACATGTTACAACATCATATTGATGACGTCCAAGTTTCTCCGGCATATCTTTCAAATCTCCATGGATTAAATGAATTCTTTCTACTAAATTATTGTATTGAACACTTCTTATTCCCATATCATATAAGCGCTCTTGAATTTCTACACCTGTAATTTTCCCTTTTGTCCTTGTACTTAATAAAAGAGGGATAACTGCATTACCTGTACACAAATCAAGTAAATTACCTTTTTGAATTGGCACCCAAGCAAAATCTGCAAGTAAAACAGCATCCAAAGAAAAATTAAATACTGATGGACTTTGTACAATCTTCATATCTTGCGCTAATAAGTAATCTAAACGCTCATCTTCATATAAATTCATATATTGCTCCCTTTCTTACACTTAACCTACCCTATTTCATCTTCTATTAATGTAAAAATAAATTTCATTCTACTCTCATGTATAAAAAATTACCTTTCCAATTATATTGGAAAGGTAATCTCACTTTTTATTTAAAAATGACAGACAGAATAAACAATCTCCCTCTTTACGTACACTTCCATAATGTAGATTGCAAATATGAAAACCTTCTTGATATAGTCTCGCTAGATTATCGTAGCCTTCACCAATATCTGTCTTCGCCTTCATTTCTTTGCGTTTTTGAGTTTTTTGTTTTTCCTTGTTCTGCACTTCTTCAAAACGATGTCGCAAATTTTCATTTTCCATTTTTATATGTTGGTTTTCTTCCAATAATTCTGCAAGATGTTGTTTTAATTCTCCCAACTGTTTGTATAAATGTCCAATTTGCTCTTCCATACTAGAAACCGATGCAAAAATATCCTTTTTCTCCACAAGCACCCACCTCATTAATCTGTGGTTTGACTCGAAACGACCCCTTTATTCATTAATTCATCTAACGTATATTCTACTATCCGTTCCTTGTCTACTAGTTCCACTTGAATTAATCTTTCTAAAATATTTAATCCGATAACACGGCCAGTACCGTGCGGTGTTTGTATACGTTGATCTAAATCAGGAAGTTGTTCCTTTGCTGCCTCATATTCATCATTCTCATATTTTAAGCAACACATTAAGCGACCACATAAACCAGAGATTTTTGCAGGATTTAATGATAAATTTTGATCTTTTGCCATTTTAATGGATACAGGTTCAAAATCTCCTAAAAAAGTAGAACAACAAAGCATACGACCACATGGACCAATACCACCAAGCATTTTTGCTTCGTCACGAACGCCGATCTGTCTCAGCTCAATTCTTGTCCTAAAAATTGCCGCTAAGTCTTTCACTAGTTCCCGGAAATCAATCCGACCATCCGCAGTAAAGTAAAAAATAATCTTATTACGATCGAACGTATACTCTACATCTACAAGCTTCATATCAAGATTATGTTCTCCTACCTTTTGTTGACAAACTTGATATGCTTCTTTCGCAGCATGCCTATTCTCTTCAACAATGGTACGATCATTTTCATTTGCAATACGAATAACTTTTTTTAGCGGTAATACAACGTCATTTTCATCAACTTGCTTTTTGGTAATAACTACTTTTCCATACTCAATACCTCTTACCGTTTCTACAATTACAAACTCATTTTCTGAGATATCGAACTGATTTGGATCAAAGTAATATACCTTTCCGGCCTTCTTAAAGCGAACACCTACTACATCATACAAAACGGTCATCCCTCCTGCAACCGCAACACTAACTGTTCGAACACAAGCTGCGCATTTACATTAGCGTTGATTCTATTTTTTGCCTCCAATATATTAAAGAGAGCTGATACAATGCGCTTCTGAGCATAAGAAAAGGATTCAAACATCTCTTTCTGCTCATGAAAAACAAGACGATCTTCTTCTCCAAGTTGAACATATAATAAATCCTTATAAATAAGGAGTAACATATCTAAGCCTTGCTGTAATTGTTCTTTCTCTCCAAAGTGCTTCCCCCATTTTTCTTGTACAAAAAAAATAGAGGCCTTATCTTTTTCGAGCGCTTCACATAATTTTATCACTAAAGCTCTCGCTTGTGCAAACCATTCATCATTACACATTAATAAAGCTTCTTCAAAACTATTTGTAAGCTGCGCAGCAAGTGTAGATAAAGAAACTGTAATACCTTCTTCCTCTAACCTCTTAATTAAAGATTCTGTAGGCAACGGCCTAAACGTAACAACTTGACAACGAGATAAGATTGTATTTAAAATCTGATGACTTTGTTCAGTAAGTAAAATAGCTGTTGTATCACTACTTGGTTCTTCTAAAAACTTTAAGAGCGTATTCGCTGCATTTGCTGTCATACGATCTGCATGCTCAATAATATATACTTTTTTATTTGCTTCTAATCCTGTTTTTGAAAACTCTTCTTGTAAATCATGAATTTGCTGTTTTTTAATAGATAATCCATCTGGTTTTACAATATGTAAGTTTGGGTAGTTACCTGAATCAATTCGGCGACAATTCGTACATACATGACAAGGCTCTACACCATTTCTTTGTGAACAGAGAAAACTTTTTGCCATTTGAATTGCTGTGGCGAACTTCCCAGTCCCTTTCCCTCCCTCTAACAAGTAAGCGTGGGATATACGCTCTTTTGCAATGCTATTCATCAACATTTTGACACCGATGGGCTGTATAGCAGAAAGCTGCTCCCACGTATTTATCATACTGCATACCTCACTTATTTCATTCTTTCCTTCTATTATAACAATTTATCTTCTATAATCTGAACAACTTCTTCTATAAGTTTTTTCATTGGTTGATCAGCATTTACTAATACAATGCGATTAGAGAAACGCTCTACAACTTGTAAATACCCTTCACGCACACGTTTATGGAAAGAGATATCTTCCATATCTAGTCGATTTACTTCACGTCCTGCATCTTTTCCAATTCGTGCTAAACCTACCTCTGGCTCAATATCTAAATAGATTGTTAAACTAGGCATACAATCTTCCGTTGCGAAACGATTAATTTCAAATACTTTATCCATACCTAAGCCTCTTGCATATCCTTGATATGCTAAAGAGCTATCTATAAAACGATCACATAGTACAAGATAGTTTTCCTCAAGTGCTGGCATAACTTTTTCCACTAAATGTTGTCTACGTGCAGCAGCATATAAGAGCGCCTCTGTACGTGCTTCCATCATCGTATACTCTTTTTTATGTAAAATTGTTCTAATATCTTCAGAAATTGCAATACCACCTGGTTCTCTGGTCGCCATTACCTTTTGTTCCTTTTGCTCAAAATATGGTAATAAACTTTTAATTAATGTTGTTTTACCCGAACCTTCTGGCCCTTCAATTGTTACAAATAATCCCTTCATCCTAAAACCTACTTTCTATATCATACACGTTCATATATTTCGTACTACCTTGAAAACGAGCCCCTGTTTTCTCTAAATGAGTAATTTGCTTTGTATGTTCTTGAGTAATTCTCTCTCCATACATGATCAATGGAATTCCAGGTGGATACGGAATCACCATTTCTGCAGCTATCATACCAACGGCTTCTTCTATAGATACTAACTTCGTTTCATATCTCTCTAATTGTTTATACGTATACGGTAAAGGGGAAATCTCCCCTTTATAAGTATAACGAATTGATGCTGTCTTGTCTTTTACCTTATATTGCTGCATAGCTAATCGAATGATCTCTATAGCTTTCATATACCCCTCATTTACTTGTAACGGTAATATAAATAGGACGTTATATGGATCTGCCATTTCCGTATATATACCGACTTTTTCAAATACAGACTGTAATTCATACCCCGATAACTGACAGCGAGTTTGCACCGTAACTTTTAATTCATCTTGCGATGGATATTGTAAAATAGCTATTTGTGGGATAGATCGCAATCCTTCTTTAAATCGGCGTAAAAACTCAACGATTTCATCATGACCTTCTTCCTTTATAACAGCTATTGCAAAACGTGCTATATCAAGAGAAGCCATAATTGGATACGATGGGCTACTAGATTGTAGCATACTTAAATAGGAGGAAACTTTTTCTTCGCTCACCAAACGGCTATTTATATGTAAATAAGATCCCATTGTCATCGCAGGTAATGTTTTATGTGCGGAATGAACCACAATATCCGCACCATAAACTAATGCTGACTTCGGGAAGGGGTCCCCTATACAAAAATGCGCCCCATGGGCTTCATCTACTAGAACAGGAATTTTATGTGCATGTGCGTAAGCGATACTTGCCTCTAAATCAATTCCCATACCATAGTAATTAGGATGTGTTAAAATAAGTGCTTTTGCATTTGGATACTTTGTAATTGCCTCCTTAATAATTTCATCATGAACACCTACTGGTACGTTATGTACTTCATCAATCCATGGATTTAAAAAGACCGGATTAGCCCCTGCTAATTTCAAACCATTAATGATCGATTTATGACAATTTCTTTGTACGAGGACAATATCATGTTCGCCGCAGCAAGACAAAATCATTGCTAAATTTCCAACTGTTGAACCATTAATTAAAAAATAACTTTTGTGCACGCCATATACTTCAGCTAATAATTGCTGTGCTTCATCTATACATTCAAACGGGCTATGTAAATCATCTAATCCTGTTAACTCTGTTACATCAATTGATAATATGTCCTTAAACCCCCCTGAAGCTTTCTGAGGGAAGTTTAAACCATTCTTATGACCCGGAACATGAAAAGATAGTAGTCGCCTTTCTTTAAATTCCATTAGCGCCTCATATAAAGGCATACGATTTTGATTCATATATATCTCTTCCTTATTATTCATTCTGTATCTATTATACAGATATTAGGGCAAAAAAAATAATAGGCATAATGCCTATTTAAAAATATGATACTTCTAATTTTCGCAGTTGTTTTAAATAATGTATATACTTCGGGTCAGTTGTCTCAGTATTCACCAGATTTCTTTCGCACTCGTAACATATTAAATTATTATATACATATATTCCTTCCCCTCTTTTTGTCTCACAAACGATGCAAATTTCACTTGGTAATTTCATAATCTTTCCTCCTTTTTAAATAAACATATTATATACCTCTATTCCTTAACAAATTTCCGGAAAATATACATCAATTTTTTATATAATATGATTTATTCTTGGGCAACGTGTTTGTATTACTTATGTATTCTCTTTACTTCTTTCATGTACTGTTTAAAAACAAAAAAACACAAGTCAAAAGACTTGTGTTTTTATCTTGCTTGGCGACGTCCTACTCTCACAGGGACAAGGTCCCAACTACCATCGGCGCTAGAGAGCTTAACTTCCGTGTTCGGTATGGGAACGGGTGTGACCTCTCTGCCATCATCACCAAACTATGAAGGTATATTCCTTCAAAACTAGATAACATTTGCTTCATATTATATGGTTAAGTCCTCGATCTATTAGTATTCGTCAGCTCCACATGTCACCATGCTTCCACCTCGAACCTATCAACCTGATCATCTTTCAGGGATCTTACTAGCTTACGCTATGGGAAATCTCATCTTGAGGGGGGCTTCATGCTTAGATGCTTTCAGCACTTATCCCTTCCGCACATAGCTACCCAGCTATGCCCTTGGCAGAACAACTGGTACACCAGCGGTGCGTCCATCCCGGTCCTCTCGTACTAAGGACAGCTCCTCTCAAATTTCCTGCGCCCACGACGGATAGGGACCGAACTGTCTCACGACGTTCTGAACCCAGCTCGCGTACCGCTTTAATGGGCGAACAGCCCAACCCTTGGGACCGACTACAGCCCCAGGATGCGATGAGCCGACATCGAGGTGCCAAACCTCCCCGTCGATGTGGACTCTTGGGGGAGATAAGCCTGTTATCCCCGGGGTAGCTTTTATCCGTTGAGCGATGGCCCTTCCATGCGGAACCACCGGATCACTAAGCCCGACTTTCGTCCCTGCTCGACTTGTAGGTCTCGCAGTCAAGCTCCCTTATGCCTTTGCACTCTACGAATGATTTCCAACCATTCTGAGGGAACCTTTGGGCGCCTCCGTTACACTTTAGGAGGCGACCGCCCCAGTCAAACTGCCCACCTGACACTGTCTCCCGGGTCGATGAGACCCGTAGGTTAGAATTTCAATACAGTCAGGGCGGTATCCCACCAGCGCCTCCACCGAAGCTAGCGCTCCGGTTTCAATGGCTCCCGCCTATCCTGTACAAACTGTACCAAAATTCAATATCAGGCTACAGTAAAGCTCCACGGGGTCTTTCCGTCCTGTCGCGGGTAACCTGCATCTTCACAGGTACTATAATTTCACCGAGTCTCTGGTTGAGACAGTGCCCAAATCGTTACACCTTTCGTGCGGGTCGGAACTTACCCGACAAGGAATTTCGCTACCTTAGGACCGTTATAGTTACGGCCGCCGTTTACTGGGGCTTCAGTTCAGAGCTTCGCTTACGCTAACCCCTCTCCTTAACCTTCCAGCACCGGGCAGGTGTCAGCCCCTATACTTCGCCTTACGGCT
>NZ_JBBORT010000001.1:12500-27500 GCF_038004785.1 Bacillus sp. FSL R5-0709 | reverse complement strand
AAATGGCACCACGCAAAACATGATATACACCTTGATATTCTTTCATTTTTTCCATCGCAATTACATCTTTCGGCTCTTGTACTACACAAACAACCGATTGATCCCTATGCGAATCGTCACAAATATAACAAGGATCGCGGTCAGTGATATGTCCGCACACAGAACAATACGCTAAATCTCGCTTTGCATTCACAAGTGCTTTCGCAAAACCTAGTACATCATCCTCTTTCATATCTAACACGAAGAATGCCAATCGAACCGCTGTTTTCGGTCCGATTCCTGGCAACTTCATAAAACTATCGATTAATTTTGATATCGGTTCTGGATAATGCATATATCAATATCCTCCTAGAACATTCCACCTGGTAAGTTCATGCCTTTTGTAAATTTGCCCATTGTAGAGTTTGAAAGTTCATCAACCTTTTTAAGTGCATCATTCGTTGCAGCTAATACTAAGTCTTGTAACATTTCGATATCTTCTGGATCTACAACTTCTTCTTTAATTTTCACTTCAAGAACTTGCTTATGACCATTTGCAATAACAGTAACCATTCCGCCGCCAGCTGTACCTTCAACTGTTTTTTCGCCAAGCTCTTCTTGCGCCTTCGCCATGTCTTTTTGCATCTTTTGCATTTGTTTCATCATATTATTCATATTTCCCATTCCGCCACGCATCATAATTAATTCCTCCTCATTATTATTACTCTTTTATTTCAATAAGTTCTTGCCCTACTAATTTTACAGCCTCTTCTATAAGAGGATCTTCTTTTTGTTCTGGGCTTTCTTCATAATCCCCGCCTTCGCGTTGTAAAAAGTCTTCACGAATTTTACCCCATTCACTTTTTGGGATAGCAATCATATTTAACCTTTTACTTAACAATTCAAAAAGAGTTTGTTCCAATGTATCCATTGCTTCTCGATTTTCACTAGCCATTTTACAATGAATCTCATATTGAAATGCTAACACATAGGTATCATCCGAAGCCGCAACTGGTTCACTATTTTCTAATAAAACAGCAAATGCTACTTTGTTATGTGACTTGAGCCTTCCTAATAATTCGCCCCATACAGCTTTTAACTGTTCTAAATCTTGACGCTTCGCTTGCTTTAACACTTCATTCACACGTCCAACAGGAATTTTCATACTCCCTGTTCGTACCGGTTTTGGTGTTGCCCGCGTCTCTCTTACTTCCTGCTGCACACCAGCTGGCACGCCATTCTTTTTAACTTGCTCTAACTCTTTCTCCAACTGCTGCATCCTATTCATAATCGCTTGTAAACGATCTACGCCGTTTGCTTGCATCATAAACTGCTGACACAGTTGCACCATAACAACTTCCAAGAATATTCTTGGATGGTTTGTCCACTTCATCTCCTGTTGCCCCTTACTAAGGGTATGAATAATTTCATAGATTACTTCCGGTTGCATTTCTTCACTTAACGTACGGAATTGATCATCTACAATTACCCGTTCCAACATATGTTCTAATTGTGGTGAAGTTTGATATAAAAGCATATCACGATAGTAGTAAATGAAATCCTCCATAAAGCGAACTGGATCTTTCCCTTTACTCATCATCTCATCTATAATACGTAACGCTCTTGATACATCATTTTCACGTATACATTCTACCAGGTCACCCAAATATCGCTGAGATACAGATCCTGTTACAGCTAAAACATCTTCACTCGTCACCGTTTCATCACTATAAGAAATAGCTTGATCAATAAGACTGAGCGCATCACGCATACCACCTTCGGCGGCACGCGCTACGATTTGTAACGCTTCATCTTCTACTTGCGTACCTTCATTTGTCACGACCGTCGATAATCTCTCAACGATATCATTTACTGATATCTTTCGAAACTCAAAACGCTGACAACGCGAAATAATTGTAGCTGGAATTTTATGCGGTTCTGTTGTCGCCAGAATAAAAATAACATGTCCTGGCGGCTCTTCTAAAGTTTTCAAAAGCGCATTAAAGGCACCCATAGAAAGCATGTGAACTTCATCAATAATGTATACTTTATATCCTACAGCACTTGGAGCATATTTTACTTTATCTCTTATATCTCGAATTTCATCTACACCGTTATTTGAAGCCGCATCAATTTCTAATACATCTGAAATAGACCCTTGTGTAATTCCTAAACAAGAAGGACATTCATTACAAGGTTCAGCTACCGGGGCGTGTTCACAGTTAATTGCCTTTGCAAATACTTTTGCAATTGTCGTTTTCCCTGTTCCCCTCGGACCCGAAAACAAATAAGCATGTGAAGCTTTCTCTTGAAGAAGGGCATTTTGCAACGTTTTTGTCACGTGCTTTTGACCGACTACATCTTCGAATTTTTGCGGTCTCCATGTTCGGTATAACGCTTGGTATGACACGAAAATACGGCCTCCCTCAAAGGTTATTATCTTATTTATTATAACCCATTCTGTTTATAGATTCCAAAAGTTATTTTCCATACAAAAAACTCACCTTTATATAAAGGTGAGTTTTGTATACATATATAACTGCCGTGCACCTTCTGTCGATTACGTACCATAAGCGTTACTCAAGCAGTTAGCTCGGTTCAGGCACTCCTGCGGCACACGAGAAAACCCGCTTATTGCTGCTTCCTTCCGGACCTGACAAGGTTCACGGGGTCCCGTTGCGCAGGACCCAAACGTCAACACCACTTACTTAAGGCAGACCTTACAGCAACATAACCTCGAGAAGGGATTCAGCCTCGCTAGAGCGGATTGCGAGTATAGGGCACCGCTACCTCCCCGCTTAGCACGGCAAAGTTAAAACCAATATTCGGTTGCCTTGGATAAGGCATTATCAGTATAACTTGTTTTTTTACAAAATGCAAATACGTTAGTTACCATTACTTTTCTCTAGTTTTTTCACTTCTTTTCTTTTCTTACGAAGCTCCCTAAAAAAAATCGTTAACAACGTACCACATTCTTCTTCAAGTACACCAGGCACTACTTCACACTGATGATTAAAACGCTCATCAGTTAAAAGATTCATCAACGTACCTGCACATCCACCTTTCGGATCGCTCGCACCATATACAACCCGTTTTATACGCGATAAAACAATTCCCCCTGCACACATTGGGCAAGGTTCTAATGTTACATATAACGTTGCATCTTCTAAACGCCATGTCCCTAATTTTTTGCAAGCTTCATCAATAGCTAAGAGTTCGGCGTGAGCTATTGATCTCTGTTCAGTTTCTCTTAAGTTATGTGCGACACTAATCACTTCACCATCTAGCACAATTACAGCACCAATTGGTACCTCTTGTATCGCCTCCGCCTTCTTCGCTTCCTCTATTGCTAACTGCATAAAATATATATCTCGCTCCATAATATAGTCCTTTCACCAAAAATAAAATACACTTTTTCATTTCTTGCAGGTGGGATAACTTTTACAAATTCAATCCAACCTAAAGAAGAAAGAGAGGGAATTACATATGAAAAATACCGCCTTACTCATTATCGATATGATTAATGATTTTCAATTCTCCCACGGACACATCCTGGCACAGAAATGTGAAATTATAAAGAACCCCATTTTACAATTAAAGGACACCATGAAATCATTGGGCTATCCAATAATTTATGTCAATGATCACTATCAACTTTGGAGATCTGATATTGATCAACTTATCACCCATTGTACAAATGAGTATAGTAAAAATATTATCGAGGCCATTGCTCCGCATACTGACGATTACATTTTTATTAAACCACATTACTCTGCTTTTTATGAAACACCTTTGAATTCTTTATTAGGTTATTTAAAAATCGAAAATCTCATTTTAACAGGAATTGCCGGGAACATATGCATCCTTTTTACAGCTAATGATGCCCATATGAGAAATTATACACTTTATGTACCACGGGATTGCATCGCTTCTAATAACGAGCAAGATAATGAACATGCTTTAAAAATAATGGAAGCCACATTAAAGGCAAATATTGTACCGTCATCCCAAATAAAATTTAATTAATACATATCTATTTTCTAACTTTTTATATCAAATTAGTCCGCTCGCTCCCCTCTTGTGCTACAATAATTCTGTTTTGTGTTTTTAGTAGTCACGGTAAATCACTGATTGAAAGGAGGAAACAGCGTGACCGGAGTACCATTTATCACGGTTGAAGGACCAATTGGTGTTGGAAAAACTTCACTTGCGAAGGAACTTTCAACTCACATGCAACTCCACTTACTAAAAGAGATTGTTGATGAAAATCCTTTTTTAGGAAAATTCTACGAAGACATCGACGAATGGAGTTTTCAAACAGAGATGTTCTTTCTTTGTAATAGATACAAACAACTAGAGGATATTAACATAAAGTATTTGAATCAAAGAAAGCCTGTAGTAGCAGATTATCATATATTTAAAAATTTAATTTTTGCATCCCGTACATTAAAAGATTCTCAATATGACAAGTACATGCAAATTTATCGCATTCTTACGCAAGATATGCCTGTGCCAAATGTCATCGTTTATTTAACAGCGAGCCTAGAAACATTACAAAAACGAATTGCCATGCGCGGAAGAGAATTCGAAAAAAATATGGATCCAAATTACTTGCTACAGCTTACAAAAGATTACGAAACAGCAATGGATGCTTTCAAAAAGGACCATCCAGATATTCCAGTATTGAAATTTAATGGAGACGATATGGATTTTGTAAGAAATCATGATGATTTAAATGTCATCTTATCAGCTCTTCAAAATACTCTCTTGAAGGAGTCGAAATAACAATGAATTTAAGGCAAAAATATGATATACCAAATGATGCAGTTATCACTATTGCTGGAACAGTAGGTGTCGGTAAATCAACTATGACAACTGCATTGGCTAACGCTTTAGGTTATCGTACATCTTTTGAAAAAGTAGATTCCAACCCATATTTGGACAAGTTCTATGCTGATTTCACACGCTGGAGCTTTCACTTACAAGTGTACTTTTTAGCAGAACGATTTAAAGAACAAAAAAGAATTTTCGAATATGGTGGCGGTTTTGTTCAAGACCGTTCTATCTATGAGGACACTGGTATTTTCGCAAAAATGCATTACGAAAAGGGTACAATGACTGAAACTGATTATGAGACATACAAAGGGTTATTTGATGCTATGGTCATGACTCCTTACTTCCCTCATCCAGACTTATTAATTTACCTAGAAGGTTCTTTTGATGATATTGTCGATCGTATTCAAGAAAGAGGACGTCCCATGGAGCAGCAAACACCAATTGAATATTGGAAAGAGATGCATGGACGTTACGATAACTGGATTAATAACTTTAATTCATGCCCTGTTTTACGATTAAACATTAATGAATACGATATTTTAAAAGATGGCGATTCAATCGAACCAATCATTAAAAAAATTGGACATTTTTTAAAACAAACACGTAAACTTGTAAAATAAAAAACCCGTGCATATGCACGGGTTTTCCTATGAAATTACTTTTTCTTTTTTGTCGGAGCAATAATTTCACTCTCTGGCTTTCCAGCATTAATACGCTGACGAACAGTACTCGTACTAATATCATATGTTTCAGCAATCTCTTTAACAGTCAATTCTTTCCCATTAATTACTGCTGTTAGTAATTTCCCTGTACGTTTTGGAGTTACTTCTTTTTGCACAGCTGGTTTTTCAGCTTCTTTTGGTACCTCTACTTTTTTTGCAACCTGTTTTACATCACAAGTGCAACCACAAAGTTTACGGAATGTATCATCACTTATAATGCGCGACACATTTGCACCACTGTTTAAAATTCTATTGTTCTTACAGACAGGACATTGTACATAATATAAAGTTTTTCCATCTAAAGGAAACGTTTGTATAATAAGATCCATGTTAACTCCTTTCATATCTATGAAGATAATCATCGGAATATGAGTGTGTAATAAGGACACTATATCCTTACATCATACTTTATGATTGGTTTTAAAATAAAAACTCGTTACGTGTTGGTAACGAGTTCTCCAATCTCCACTTATATGCGCTGTTGTCAATTATATCTGGAGGAGGTAGAGGGATTCGAACCCCCGCGCGACTCTCGCCGCCTGTCGGTTTTCAAGACCGATCCCTTCAGCCAGACTTGGGTATACCTCCATATTGACATCAAATATAATATCAAAAGAAAAACAGTTAGTCAACCCTACTATAATAAATTATGAGGAAAGGGGAATTTTACTTCCCCTCTCCTTTATGACACTGCTGACAACGTCCATAATTACCAATCACTCATACCGATGAATGTTTTAACTTATTTAATAACTGTTTTTCCTCCCATATAAGGGCGAAGAACTTCTGGAATTATAATTGTACCATCTTCTTGTTGGTAGTTCTCTAAAATAGCTGCCACTGTACGTCCAATTGCAAGACCAGATCCATTTAGTGTATGAACATGTTCCGGTTTACCATTTGGCTCACGACGGAAACGGATATTCGCGCGTCTCGCTTGGAATGCCTCAAAATTACTACAAGAAGAAATTTCACGATATGTACCATAGCTTGGAATCCATACTTCAATATCGTATTTCTTCGCTGCTGTAAATCCTAAATCTCCTGTACACATGCTCATAACGCGATATGGCAACTCTAATAATTGTAACACGCGCTCTGCATCATTTGTTAATTTTTCTAACTCTTCGTAAGAATCTTCTGGTTTCACGAACTTCACAAGTTCAACTTTATTAAATTGATGTTGGCGAATTAAACCACGTGTATCACGACCAGCTGAACCTGCTTCAGAACGGAAGCATGAGCTAAACGCAGCATATCGTATCGGCAATTGCTCTTTACTCACAATCTCATCACGATGCATATTCGTTACAGGTACTTCAGCTGTTGGGATTAGGAAATAATCTTCACTTTCAATACGGAATGCATCTTCTTCAAACTTCGGAAGTTGTCCTGTTCCTGTCATACTTGCACGGTTTACCATATAAGGAGGCAATACTTCCTCATATCCATGCTCATCAGTATGAAGGTCAAGCATAAAGCTAATCAAAGCACGTTCTAATCTTGCACCAGCACCTTTGTAAAATACAAATCGGCTTCCTGTTACTTTCCCAGCACGTTCAAAATCTAAAATCCCTAAATCAGTAGCAAGGTCCCAATGTGGTTTTGGCTCATAAGTAAATTCTTTCACTTCTCCCCAAGTACGTGCTACTACGTTATCATCCTCTGTTTCACCTATTGGAGCAGATTCATGAGGGATATTTGGGATAGATAGCATTAATCTTTCTAAATCTTCTTCAACTGTACGAAGCTCATTATCAAGATCTTTTACTTTTTCCCCAACTTCACGCATTTCTAGAATTAGAGCTTCCGCATCTTTCTTTTCACGCTTTAATACTGAAATTTGTTGAGATACTTCGTTACGTTTACTTTTTAATTCTTCTGTTTGAACAAGTAGCTCTCTTCTTCTCGTATCAAGTTCTTCAAAGCGACCAAAATCCGTTAAATCTTCGCCTCTATGCTGTAATTTTGCTTTTACTTCTTCAAAATTCGTACGTAAAAATTTAATATCAAGCATTATATACTCCTCCTTTTATTTTATAAAACACAAAAAACTCCCGTCCCTATACAAAGGGACGGGAGTTAACCCGCGTTGCCACCCTAGTTGAAAGCATTACCGCTTTCCTCTCAAGTAGAAATAACGGCTCTTCACCGGGAATGTTTACTAATCAAAAGATATTCCACATTCCATTCCAGGATGGATTCACAAACTGTTTCTATCGATTTCCACCAACCATCGACTCTCTATAAGAAACAACATTTGTTACTACTTCCTATCAACACGCTTATTTTATAAAATTGTTATCATCAATTTACTATAATCTTATACAAGTTGCAAGTTACTTATACAACTTTTTTCATTTTCGCTTCTTTTACCATTTCTACAAAGTATGCTGTTACACGATGATCATCCGTTAATTCCGGATGGAAAGAAGCAGCTAAAAACGGCCCTTGCCTTACCGCTACCATTCGCTCGCCATGCGTAGAAAGTACTTCAACATCATCAGCTACATTTACAACATACGGAGCACGGATAAATACACCAACAAAGTCTTCTCCCACACCTTTCATTGAAAGTGCAGCTTCAAAACTATCTTTTTGGCGTCCGAACGCATTGCGCTCAACCGTAATATCCATAGCACCAATATGTGCTTCTTCATAGCCAATAAGTGTTTTCGCAAGAAGAATCATTCCTGCACATGTACCAAACATTGGTTTACCAGACTTCGCAAATGTACGAAGAGGCTCCATGAAAGCATACTTATCAATAAGACGGCGCATTGTTGTACTTTCACCGCCTGGTAAAATAAGACCATCAATCTCTTCAAGTTGCTCTACACGCTTTACAACAACAGCTTCTGCACCACTTGCCTCAACTGATTTTACATGCTCACGAACTGCACCTTGAAGACCTAGTACACCGATTTTCACCATTTTAAAGATCTCCTTTAATTACCATCCACGCTCTTGCATGCGTTGTTCTGGTAATAACGTTGAAATTTCGATACCTTTCATTGCATTACCTAATCCTTTAGAAAGGCTTGCAATTAGTTCGTAATCTTCATAATGAGTCGTTGCTTCAACGATTGCACGTGCAAATTTCTCTGGGTTCTCTGATTTGAAGATACCAGATCCAACAAATACACCATCAGCACCAAGTTGCATCATTAACGCTGCATCTGCTGGTGTTGCTACACCACCTGCTGCAAAGTTTACAACTGGCAGGCGACCAAGGCGTTTAATTTCAAGTAGTACTTCATAAGGAGCACCAGTATTTTTTGCATATGTCATTAACTCATCTTCACGTAGACTTGCAACTTGACGGATTTCTGCATTGACTTGGCGCATATGACGCACTGCCTCTACAATGTTTCCTGTTCCAGGTTCACCTTTTGTACGAAGCATAGCTGCACCTTCTGCAATACGACGTGCAGCTTCTCCGATATCGCGGCAACCACATACAAACGGAACTGTGTAATCACGTTTATTTAAATGGTATACTTCATCAGCAGGAGTCAATACTTCACTCTCATCGATATAGTCTACCCCTAATGATTCTAATACACGTGCTTCTACAAGGTGACCGATACGACATTTTGCCATAACCGGAATTGATACAGCACCCATAACTTCTTCAACAATTGTTGGATCTGCCATACGAGAAACGCCACCTGCTGCACGAATATCTGCAGGTACACGCTCTAATGCCATAACAGCAACTGCACCTGCCTCTTCTGCAATCCTTGCTTGCTCGGCGTTAACTACGTCCATAATAACGCCGCCTTTTTGCATTTCTGCCATTCCACGTTTTACACGTTCTGTCCCTGTTACATTTGTCATGTACAAAAACCCCCCTAGGTGAATTGCTTTCCCCGTTAAAGAAGAAAATTAAGAATACTCTTACATTCTACCACTAACTATCTGATGCTTGTCTACTACTTTTTCATAAAGTCGGTATGAAAAATAGGAATAAGAAAAAGCTCCTACAATGAGGAGCTTTTAAAACCAACCTTTTACTGTATCAATAGCACCATTCCACATACCACTAAAGAAAGAACCAATTCCGCGCATAGAACGTGTAAACCAGCTTGCCTCTTCTACTTTAGATTTTGTTACAAGGTCTACTTGTAATGATTTTCCTGATAAAAATCCAGGATCATTACTATCTTTAGACGTTACAACCATTTGTCCAAGTGCAACTCCCTTTTTCAGAGGTGCTTCTTGTCCCTTATTTCCTTCTTTAAATTCTGTTTTATAAACGTCTTTACTTCCCTTTGGCACCGGAAGTGAAACAGCTTGCTTCGTTTGAACTGCTACATCTTTATCTTTCGCATTTTCAACTCTTACTGTTTCTTTTCCTTTGACCGAAGAACCTTTTTCATACATTTTCTTCATTTCAAAGTTAGCAAAGCCATAATCATATAATTTCTTCGTCTCATCGAAACGCGCTGTATGAGAACTTGTTTTAATAACTACAGAAATAAAACGCATACCGTTTCGTTCAACCGTACCAGTGAAGCAGTCCCCTGCTTCTGGAGTTGATCCTGTTTTTAGACCATCTACTCCGTCATATTCTTTAACTAAACCCTTTAACATCCAGTTCCAGTTCGACATCCCAAATTTCTCTTTTTCTGGACGGAAAACTTTTTTCGGGATTTTTGCTGTATCTAACACTTTTGGATAATCTTTAATTAAATGTTGCGCTAAAGTTGCAACATCCTTCGCAGACATTTTATTTTCTTCATCCGGTGTTGTACCTTCAGGATGCATCCCTTTTAAATCTTTGTTCGTTAAACCCGTAGAATTAACAAATTTATAATTTTTCAATCCTAGTTCTTTCGCTTTATCATTCATCATTTTTACGAAATCTACTTCTTTACCTGCAATTGCTTCTGCTAATGCAATTGTTGCACCATTTGCAGAAAAGATTGCCATTGCCTCGTATAACTCTTTTACTGTATACAGGCCACCATTTTCTAATGCAACATTTGATAATGAAGCATCTTGTGAAATCTTATATGCATATTCAGAAACCTTAATTTTTTGATCCCACTTAAGTTTTCCTTTATCCACTGCTTCATGAACTAAATATTCACTCATCATCTTTGTCATACTAGCAATTGATAATAATTCATCTGCATTCTTTTGATATACAATTTTTCCAGAATTCGCTTCAACTAAAATCGCTGCACCTGCTTCAATGTTTAAAGCAGCTCCTGTTTCTGCTGATGCATTGCTATATGGTGCAAACACGCCAAAAGCTAGTGTAAGCACTGTTACCAACGCAATGAATCTTTTGCAAAACATACCTTTCACTTTTGCTACCCCCAATATCTATGTACTCACATAACCGTTATTCTAACATAATCAAAAAAAAATAGACAGAGATATCAAATCTCTGTCTATTTGTATATAAGACATTATAATGAGTAGTTTGGAGCCTCTTTTGTAATCTGTACGTGATGAGGATGGCTTTCACGTAAACCTGCACCTGACATACGAATGAACTGTGCATTCTCACGTAAGAATTCTAAATTCTGCGCTCCGCAATATCCCATACCTGCACGTAATCCACCAACTAATTGATGAACTGTATCTGCTAAAGGTCCTTTATATGGTACGCGTCCTTCAATACCTTCAGGAACAAGTTTTTTGTTTCCTTCTTGGAAGTAACGATCTTTACTTCCTTTTTCCATTGCTCCAACAGAACCCATACCACGATATACTTTAAATTGGCGACCTTGGTAAATTTCAGTTTCTCCAGGGCTTTCAGCAACGCCAGCAAACATACTACCTAGCATAACAACGTGTGCTCCTGCTGCTAAAGCTTTAACCATATCACCAGAGTACTTAACACCGCCATCAGCAATAACTGGAATACCGTGTTTACGAGCTTCTGTTGCACAATCATAAACTGCTGTTAATTGTGGTACACCAACACCAGCTACAACACGCGTTGTACAAATAGAACCTGGTCCAATACCAACTTTAACTACGTTTGCACCAGCCTCAATTAATGCTTTCGTTGCTTCAGCTGTAGCAACATTTCCAGCGATAATATTTAGTGCTGGATATTTCGCACGAACTTCTTTTACCTTTTCAATAACACCTTTAGAATGCCCATGAGCTGTATCAAGTACAATTGCATCTACGCTAGCTTTTACTAATGCATCGATACGAAGCATAGCATCAGCCGTTACACCAACAGCTGCTCCAACTAATAAGCGTCCTTGCTTATCTTTAGCAGAGTTTGGGAATTCAATTACTTTTTCAATATCTTTTATTGTAATAAGCCCTTGTAATACACCGTTATTATCAACAAGAGGGAGCTTTTCAATTTTATACTTTTGTAGGATCTTTTCAGCTTCTTCCAGTGTAGTACCAACTGGAGCTGTAATTAACTGTTCTTTTGTCATTACGTCAGAAATTTTGATTGAGTAGTCTTGGATGAAACGCATATCACGGTTTGTAATAATACCAACTAATTTTCGCTCATCTAAATTATTTACAACTGGTACACCTGAGATACGATATTTTCCCATAAGATGTTCTGCATCATATACTTGATGTTCTGGAGTTAAGAAGAAAGGATCTGAAATAACGCCGCTTTCAGAGCGCTTTACTTTATCAACTTGCTCTGCCTGTTGTTCAATAGACATATTCTTATGAATAATTCCTAAACCGCCTTGGCGAGCCATTGCAATAGCCATGTCAGCTTCTGTTACTGTATCCATTCCTGCACTAATTAACGGGATGTTTAACTGTAAGCTTTCAGATAAAACTGTTTTAACACTTACTTCTCTTGGTAATATATCTGACCTCGCTGGTACAAGTAATACATCATCAAAAGTCAAACCTTCTTTAACAAATTTAGATTCCCACATAATTGTTCCCCCCATGATACCAGAAATTATTATTAGTAGCTTATCAATTGGTTAAAATACTGTCAAGGACGTATATATATGTTAGAATTTTTAGACAATAAAAGGAGCGTAATATATGCATCAAACACATTGTACTTGGCAGCAATTAAGTTTCTTCTTTTCATCTCAAAATGTACAACGTTATCTTGCCCGTTGTTATGAAAAATCCTCGATTCAGGATGCCGAAAAAAAAAGTTTTGAAAATTGTTATCCATTTATTTATTACTTAGAACACGGTAAAAATTATTATGAATTATATAAAACAGCACCATTTTCCATTCAGCCAATGCTGTTATTTTATGGAATGGGGCAACTTTTTAAAGCTTGTTTATTAACTATTAATCCAAACTATCCAGAATCAACAACCGTTTTAGCACATGGAGTGACAACCCGTAAACGAAAAAAACAAGGATATCAATTTTTAGAAGATGAGGTGAAAATACAGAAAAACGGACTATTTACTCACGCTGCAGAACAACTGTTTCACATGAAACACTTGGAAACAGAAAAGTTTAATATGTTAGAGCTAATGGGAAAAATCCCTGAGTTACAACATTTATTTCGCTATAGTCAAAAAGGAACAACATTATATAAAATCGATTCAACAAATAAAAATGAGCTCTCCTTTTCAGTCAACATACTAGATCGACTACATATGACTAAAGAGAGATTTTCTCGTTACATCGAAACAGCTTGTAAGCATTTATCAATACAACACGTACCTGAGAAAAATAATGAATTAAATGTGTTTTTTTCAGCACCTATTCAATCATGGAATCCTATGTATAGCACACCTTTATACTACGAGTATCTTGCTGACACTTATTATTTACCACTTACGAACGACCCTAGAAACTCTAAGCCAGTGTTGCCTGAGCTCCTTGTTCATTATTTATTGCTCTATAATTTAAGCATGATTTCGAGGTATGAAACAGATTGGTGGTATGACTTACTTGGAAGCTATGGATCTGAAGATTATCCATTTATTTATCAGTTTCTCAATATTTCTGCTCAAAAAATCCCTTACTATATTTCAGCATTTTTATTAACGGAATCCAACCTATTTCATGGGAAATAAAAAAAACACAAGTCAAAAGACTTGTGTTTTTAGCTTGCTTGGCGACGTCCTACTCTCACAGGGACAAGGTCCCAACTACCATCGGCGCTAGAGAGCTTAACTTCCGTGTTCGGTATGGGAACGGGTGTGACCTCTCTGCCATCATCACCAAACTATGAAGGTATATTCCTTCAAAACTAGATAACATTTGCTTCATATTATATGGTTAAGTCCTCGATCTATTAGTATTCGTCAGCTCCACATGTCACCATGCTTCCACCTCGAACCTATCAACCTGATCATCTTTCAGGGATCTTACTAGCTTACGCTATGGGAAATCTCATCTTGAGGGGGGCTTCATGCTTAGATGCTTTCAGCACTTATCCCTTCCGCACATAGCTACCCAGCTATGCCCTTGGCAGAACAACTGGTACACCAGCGGTGCGTCCATCCCGGTCCTCTCGTACTAAGGACAGCTCCTCTCAAATTTCCTGCGCCCACGACGGATAGGGACCGAACTGTCTCACGACGTTCTGAACCCAGCTCGCGTACCGCTTTAATGGGCGAACAGCCCAACCCTTGGGACCGACTACAGCCCCAGGATGCGATGAGCCGACATCGAGGTGCCAAACCTCCCCGTCGATGTGGACTCTTGGGGGAGATAAGCCTGTTATCCCCGGGGTAGCTTTTATCCGTTGAGCGATGGCCCTTCCATGCGGAACCACCGGATCACTAAGCCCGACTTTCGTCCCTGCTCGACTTGTAGGTCTCGCAGTCAAGCTCCCTTATGCCTTTGCACTCTACGAATGATTTCCAACCATTCTGAGGGAACCTTTGGGCGCCTCCGTTACACTTTAGGAGGCGACCGCCCCAGTCAAACTGCCCACCTGACACTGTCTCCCGGGTCGATAAGACCCGTAGGTTAGAATTTCAATACAGTCAGGGCGGTATCCCACCAGCGCCTCCACCGAAGCTAGCGCTCCGGTTTCAATGGCTCCCGCCTATCCTGTACAAACTGTACCAAAATTCAATATCAGGCTACAGTAAAGCTCCACGGGGTCTTTCCGTCCTGTCGCGGGTAACCTGCATCTTCACAGGTACTATAATTTCACCGAGTCTCTGGTTGAGACAGTGCCCAAATCGTTACACCTTTCGTGCGGGTCGGAACTTACCCGACAAGGAATTTCGCTACCTTAGGACCGTTATAGTTACGGCCGCCGTTTACTGGGGCTTCAGTTCAGAGCTTCGCTTACGCTAACCCCTCTCCTTAACCTTCCAGCACCGGGCAGGTGTCAGCCCCTATACTTCGCCTTACGGCTTCGCAGAGACCTGTGTTTTTGCTAAACAGTCGCTTGGGCCTATTCACTGCGGCTTTCCGTTAAGAAAGCACCCCTTCTCCCGAAGTTACGGGGTCATTTTGCCGAGTTCCTTAACCAGAGTTCTCTCGCACACCTTAGGATTCTCTCCTCGCCTACCTGTGTCG
>NZ_JBBORT010000001.1:0-7500 GCF_038004785.1 Bacillus sp. FSL R5-0709 | reverse complement strand
GTTAAACGTTGCAAACGCATATCTAAAATCGCTTGCGCTTGTTTCTCACTTAAGCCGAAACGTTCCATTAAACCTTGTTTTGCAATATCAGCTGTTTTTGAACTACGGATTAAAGTAATAACTTCATCAAGATGATCTAAAGCAATTCGTAAGCCTTCTAAAATATGAGCACGCGCTTCTGCTTTCTCTAATTCATAAGCAGTACGTCTACGAATCACTACCTTTTGATGCTCTAAATAATAATATAGATTTTGTTTTAAATTTAAGACTTGTGGCTCTCCATTTACAAGAGACAACATATTAATACCGAAACTTGTTTGGAGTGCTGTATGTTTATATAGATTATTTAATAGTACATTGGCATTGGCATCACGACGTACTTCCATAACAATACGCATACCATTTCGATCTGATTCATCACGTAAATCTGTAATACCTTCAATTTTCTTATCACGAACTAGTTCTGCGATCTTTTCAATTAATCGCGCCTTATTAACTTGATAAGGTAGTTCTGTTACGATAATAGTTTGTTTACCATTTGCTTTCTCTTCAATTTCAACTTTAGCACGAAGTATAATAGAACCGCGACCTGTTTCGTAAGCTCTTCGAATTCCACTTCGCCCTAAGATTAAACCTGAAGTTGGGAAGTCTGGCCCAGGAATATATTCCATTAATTCCGCGATAGTGATATCAGGGTTATGACTTAATGCCAACACACCATCAATTACTTCTCCAAGTTGATGCGGTGGAATGTTTGTTGCCATACCAACCGCAATACCCGTCGTACCATTGACTAATAAGTTAGGGAAACGCGCTGGTAATACAACTGGCTCTCTTTCAGAACCATCGTAGTTATCTTGATAATCAATTGTATTCTTTGTAATATCGCGTATTAATTCCATAGAAATCTTAGACATTCTTGCTTCTGTATAACGCATTGCTGCCGCTGAATCTCCATCAACAGAACCGAAATTACCATGTCCATCAACAAGCATGTAACGTTGACTAAAATCTTGTGCCATACGTACCATTGTTTCATAAACAGCTGAATCACCGTGCGGGTGATACTTACCAATTACTTCGCCGACAATACGCGCCGACTTCTTATATGCTTTATCAGCTGTAATTCCTAAATCATTCATCGCATATAAAACCCTACGATGAACTGGTTTTAATCCATCACGAACATCTGGTAATGCACGAGACACGATAACACTCATTGCGTAATCTAAAAATGAGGTACGCATTTCATGACTAATATTAATTTCTCGAATTCGTGCTTGTTGTTGATTGTCTGACATCAACGAGCACCTCCTCTTACATTTCCGTTACACATACATTGATTTATATGTAGAAGACAGGAATACTTAGATTCCTGTCATTACTCACTTAAATATCAAGGTTTTTCACGTATTTTGCATTTTCTTGGATAAAGTTACGACGCGGCTCTACTTTATCACCCATCAAAATTTCAAATGTTTCATCCGCTTCAATTGCATCTTGAAGGGAAACTTGAAGTAACGAACGTACTTCTGGGTCCATTGTCGTCTCCCACAGCTGAGTTGGATTCATTTCCCCTAGACCTTTATAACGCTGAATCCCGGGCTTAGGTTGAGCTGGTAATTCAGCTAGTATTTTTTCAAGTTCTTTATTGTTATAAGCATATTGAATTTTTTTACCTTGTTGTACTTTAAACAACGGTGGCTGTGCGATATATATATATCCACACTCAATGATTTGACGCATATAACGATAGAAGAACGTTAATAATAGGGTACGAATATGTGCACCATCAACATCGGCATCTGTCATAATAATAACTTTATGATAGCGAGCTTTTTCAATAGCAAAATCCCCACCAATATTTGTACCAATTGCTGTAATAATTGTACGAACTTCATCATTTGATAAAATCTTATCTAAACGTGCCTTTTCAACGTTAATAATTTTACCCTTCAGTGGTAAAATCGCTTGAAAATGACGATCGCGTCCTTGTTTTGCAGATCCGCCCGCAGAGTCACCCTCCACGATATAAATTTCGCTAATTGCTGGATCTTTAGAAGAACAATCAGCTAGCTTCCCTGGTAAACTTGAAACTTCTAGAGCACTCTTTCGGCGCGTTAGTTCACGAGCCTTTTTAGCCGCTACACGTGCACGCGCTGCCATAGTCCCTTTATCTATAATTTTACGTGCAACATTAGGGTTTTCTAGTAAGAACTTTTCAAACGCCTCTGAGAATACAGACTCTGTAATCGTTCTCGCTTCACTATTTCCAAGTTTCGTCTTTGTTTGTCCTTCAAATTGTGGATTTGGATGCTTAATTGACACGATTGCTGTTAAGCCTTCACGAACATCTTCACCAGTTAAATTACTATCCGCATCTTTTAAAATATTATTTTTACGACCATAATCGTTAATTACACGTGTTAGAGCAGTCTTAAAACCTACCTCATGTGTACCGCCTTCATACGTATGAATATTATTTGTAAATGAATAAATATGATTTGTATAGCCTTCGTTATATTGAAGAGCAACCTCAACCTGAATCCCATCTTTTGAACCGTCAACATATACAGGTTCTTCATGAATCGGTTGTTTTGAACGATTTAAATGTTCAACATATGATTTAATTCCACCTTCATAATGGAATTCTTTCTTTTGCTTATGTTCACGCTTATCTTCAATTGTTAATTTAATATTACGATTTAAAAACGCCAACTCACGCATACGAGTCGCTAATGTATCAAATTCGTATTCTGTCGTCTCTGTAAAAATTTCTGAATCTGGCTTAAAGCGTGTGATCGTTCCTGTACGATCAGTTTCACCTATTACTTTTAAATCCGCAGCCGGGACCCCGCGTTCATATTTTTGATAGTGTATTTTTCCATCTCGATGTACAAATACCTCTAATTCTGTTGATAAAGCATTTACAACAGATGCACCTACACCATGCAAACCACCAGAAACTTTATAACCACCACCGCCAAATTTACCACCGGCATGGAGTACCGTCATAATAACTTCTACAGCAGGACGTCCCATTTTTTCTTGTATACCAACAGGGATACCACGACCATCATCTGTTACAACAATACTATTATCTTCTTCAATACTGACATTAATTTCATCACAATATCCTGCTAAAGCTTCATCAATACTGTTATCAACAATTTCCCACACGAGGTGATGAAGACCTTTTCCACTTGTAGAACCAATATACATACCAGGACGCTTTCGAACTGCCTCCAGTCCTTCTAACACCTGAATCTGACTTTCATCATATGCATTTTCCTGCATTTGCTTTTGTTCCATTGACACAAAGATCACCTACTTTTCCATTTAAACAGAAATTATTTTCTGTCTATTTCACAATCTACCGTGCCGTTCGTTACATGAATTGTTTTCGCTTCTTTCAATGTTTCGTGTTCAATTCCCTCGACACTCGTCGTTGTCACAAAGGTTTGTACTTTTCCTTGAATTGTATTTAGCAGATGCGATTGACGATAATCATCTAATTCTGATAACACATCATCTAGTAAAAGAATTGGATATTCCTTAACCTCTGAGTATATCAATTCAATTTCAGCCAATTTTAGGGATAGTGCGGTTGTTCGTTGTTGTCCTTGTGAACCAAAGACTTGAACATTTTTACTATTAACGAAGAATTGTAAATCATCACGATGAGGACCAAGTAAAGTTGTACCCCGAAAAATTTCACGTTGTTTCACAGATTGAAAACTTTCATAGTATACTTCCTTTATTTTCGACAAATCCATTGATTCTGATACATCTACACTTGGTTTATAAACGATTTCTAACTCCTCTAATCCCCTGCTAATTCCACGATGAATTGGAGCAGCCCATTCTTGTAGTAAATGCAAAAACTCAAAACGTTTTCGCAAAATTTTTGCACCATGCTCAATAAGTTGAAGTGTAAATACATCCAACATCGTTTCCTCATTTTTACTATTCCCTTGCATCTTCTTAAGTAAATGATTTCGTTGCGTGAGTACCTTTTGATATTGACTTAATTCATACAAATAGACCGGAGCTATTTGTCCAAGTTCCATATCCAAAAAGCGTCTTCGTACTTGAGGGCTTCCTTTTACAAGATTTAAATCTTCTGGGGCAAACATAACAACATTCATTTCACCAATATACTGGCTCAATTTTTGTTGTTCTAACTGATTTAACTTTGCCTTTTTACCTTTTTTTGAAATATTTAATTCTAAGGATACTGAACTATTTCGCCTTTGTAATCTACCTTTTATATTACCATAATCCTCATCCCAACGAATGAGTTCACGATCGTTCGAAGTTCTATGAGATTTCGCCATCGCCAATACATAAATAGCTTCCATCAGATTCGTTTTCCCTTGCGCATTTTCACCAATAATTACATTGACTTTATCCTCAAAGGAAAGCTCTAAATGCTCATAATTGCGATAGTTTTTTAATTGTATTTCTGTAATAAACAAAGGGATCCCCCTTTATGCCTGAACTTGGAAAGTTCCGCTTCCCGGAATTTCAACAATATCATTTGCATATAACTTTCGGCCTCTTCTATTTTCAAGTTCTTGATTCACGTATACTTCATATTCTTGTAAGAACCATTTCACAGCGCCACCTGTATCAATTACATCAGCTAACTTTAAAAATTGTCCTAGTGTAATGTATTCTGTTGAAATCTTAATAAGTTTCATAAAATCGCTCACTTTCTGAAAGTGTTCATTCTTTCATTGTACTAAATAAACTAGCATTAGGAAAGTAATACCCCACAAATCAAATAAGGGTCACTAGTACCTTTACACTAGCAACCCTTAATCCTTACTTAGTAAGTACGGACTGGTAAAATTAATTGGATAATGGAATTATCATTTACTGTGCGAATTAAAAACGGTCTCATTGCTCCAGTAAAACTAACTTTAATTTCTGTACTATCTAAAGCCTTTAATGCGTCCATCATATATTTTGCACTAAAAGATATTTTTAATTCTTCTCCATCTACATTTTCACATTGAACCTCTTCTACTACTTTTCCGATCTCTGGTGCATTCGAAGAAATCTCTAACATCTGTTGTTCTAATGTCGATAATTTAACAACGTTGTTACGACCATCTCTTGCTAACAGCGACGCACGATCAATCGCTTGTAAAAATTCTTTTGTATTTACAAATATATCAGTTTTACTTTCAGCTGGAATTAAACGCGTTGTATCTGGATAATTTCCTTCTAATAATCTTGAGAAGAATAATAAATGTTTTGTACGGAATAATACTTGATACTCCGTAATAACGATATCTACCATTTCTTCGGATTCATCTAGAATTTTACTTAATTCACTTAAGCTCTTACCAGGAATAACGACATTCGCTTGAAATTCATCGGCAATATTATACCCTTCGATTTTTGCTTTACGAAGTGCTAGTCTGTGACTATCTGTTGCAATGCAAGTTAGCTCGCTGTTATATACCTTCCAGTTTACACCTGTCAAGATCGGTCTTGTTTCAGAACTTGAAACTGCAAATACTGTTTGACGAATCATGTGCTTTAGTAAATCTGTTGGAATCTTAAATACATGATGTTCTTCGATTTGTGGTAATAACGGATATTCAGCAGCATCTAAACCATTTAAGTTGAACTCTGATTTTCCAGATTTTATTTTTGTCATAAAATGATTTTCCACAGAAATTTCGACAGTTTCTTTAGGTAATTTTTTTACGATCTCACTAAAATATTTTGCTTGTAAAATAATACTTCCTGATTGTTTAATTTCCACAATTTCTTTTCCAGCATCTTCGACTGGGATAAATGATTCGATAGAGATGTCTGCATCACTACCTGTTAAAGTAACTCCTTCTTCAGTTGCTACAACTTTAATCCCTGTAAGAATTGGAATTGTTGTACGAGAAGAAACTGCCTTCATTACATCTTGTACACTTCTTACAAGATAGTCTTTTTGTATTGTAAAACGCATAACGAAAAACCTCCGGTAAGTATAAGATTTTATTTATTTATTAAAGATAAAAAAGTAGTAGTAATAGTAATAGGGCTTGTGGATATGTGGATAACCCTGTTTAAAGATGTAAAAACAGTCTATCTACATGTGGATAGACTGTGCGTAAAATAAGCTAAGTTATTCACACTATTCAGCTACTACTATTTTAAAATATCCTTAACTTCTTCAACGTGTTTTTGTAATTGAGTATCCGTTTTTAATAGCTTCGAAATTTTTTCGTGAGCATGGATTACTGTTGTATGATCGCGGCCACCAAATTCTTCACCTATTTTTGGCAAAGATGAGTCCGTAAGTTCACGTGATAAATACATCGCAATTTGGCGAGGGAATGCAACGGATTTTGTCCGTTTTTTTGCTTTGAAATCTTCTAATTTTACTTGATAGACGCCCCCAACAGCCTTTTGAATATCAGAAATAGAAATAATTCTAGGTATAGAGTTTGGAATAATATTTTTAAGCGCTTCAGCCGCTAAATCAGCATTCATATCTTTATTAATTAAAGATGAATAAGCTACAACTCGAATAAGTGCACCCTCTAGTTCACGAATATTTGAATCGATTTGATTTGCGATATAAAGCATAACTTCATTTGGTATATCAAGACCTTCTGCTTTTGCTTTTTTACGTAAAATTGCGATTCTAGTTTCTAAATCTGGTGGCGTAATGTCCGTAATTAACCCCCATTCAAAGCGAGAACGAAGGCGATCTTCTAAAGTTGGGATTTCTTTTGGTGGTCTATCGCTTGAAATCACAATTTGTTTACTTTCTTCATGTAACGCATTAAATGTATGGAAAAACTCTTCCTGTGTTTGTTCTTTTCCAGCAAGAAATTGAATATCATCTATCAATAAGACATCTACATTACGATATTTATTACGAAAATCGACAGCTTTATTATCACGAATTGAATTAATAAATTCATTTGTAAATTTTTCAGATGATAAATATACAACTTTTGCATTTGGGTTGTGTTCAATTACATAATGCCCAATTGCGTGCATTAAATGTGTTTTTCCAAGTCCAACGCCCCCGTAAATAAAGAGCGGATTATAGGCTTTAGCTGGTGCTTCAGCTACAGCTAAAGAAGCAGCATGTGCAAAACGATTACCAGAGCCAATAACAAATGTATCAAATGTATATTTTGGGTTTAACATGCTCTGTGGTAAGTGATTAGACTCATCATGTGCGTGTTTTTGCTTAACAGAAGGGAGATCTATATCCTCTTCTGCCTGACTTTGGGGAATGATAAAACGAATAGCTAGTTTTGCCCCTGTTAAATCATAAAGTGTTTCGGAGATTAGTTCCGAATAATGAGATTCTAGCCAGTCACGAGCGAATTCATTTGGGGCTGTAATAGTTAATACATCTTTTTTTAAGTTATGAGCAGTTGTTGATTTTAACCAGGTTTCATAACTTGGCTTGCTTACCTTTTTTTCTAATTCTTTTAAGGCACTATTCCATAAATCAGAGATATTTTCCAA